>JANTFO010000036.1 GCA_024763365.1 Flavobacteriaceae bacterium | reverse complement strand
TTTCCGTCTCATCAAGGTTTCTTGTGAAAAATTCTTTGCCTATTTCATTTTCACTATACCACTACCGGCCACTTTAACTTTATTAACTTTCGGATTACCTTTGTAAATAATATTACCTGATCCGGCCAAACTTGCTATAAGTTCATCGGAAACATGAACATTGGCATTACCAGACCCTGCTGATTCCAGATGTAATACCTTACACCAAAGTTCTTCAGAATTAAGGTCTCCCGAACCCGCTTTGGAACAATCAAATTCTTGGGTTTCTCCCTCAAGAATCACATTACCTGATCCGGCCATATCACATGCTAACGACAAAACGTGTAAACCTAATTTAATATTCCCGGAACCGGCCAAATTCAATGACAGCTGTTCGGATTCCAGCATCTGCTTTCCTTTGATGGAGCCCGAACCGGCTAAACTAATTTTTTCCAGATCCATATTGTAATAAACATTTATCTTAACTGTTTTGCTTGGCCTTGCTTGAATTTTATTTTGCCATCTTATTTTTAACTTTCTGTCTTTTACCTCTGTTAACAAGTATTGCTCCAAATTGCTTTCTACGGCTATCTCTAACTTGGCTTGATCAGATTGAATCAAAGTTACTTCAAACGCTCCTGCAACGCTTACCTGATCAAATTTACCGAGTATTCTTGTATAATCCTCAAATTCTTTGTTTCCTTTGATCGTTTGTTTGAAAAACTGTGCGTTTATATTAATGTTAGATAAAATTAATGCCAGTACTAGAATAGTTTTTAAATGTTTCATTTTTAGTTGTTTTAATTAATTTTTTAATATTTTAATCCCACCGTATTCTGTGTGGATTTGTATCATCCCGGAGGGGTTTGAACCAACCCTACCTTTGTATTTTTTATCACTCATTTTGTCTTCTTTATAAGTAAAGTTTGGAATAAAACCATCAAATGAAATACCGGCATAAGACGTTTGTGTATCAAAATCAAAAGACGTAGCCTCATCTACATAAATTTTTACGCTGGTATAGTCTGCTACAATGTCTACAAGTTCAAACGCTCTATCTAAATTTTCAATCTTAATTACTCCGTAATCAGCAGTACATTTCAAATTCTTATGAATGGTACCAATGGCTAAACTTACATAATCTGAATTGACATTTACTTCATCAACTTCATCAATTTGAATGCCACCATAATCTAACTTTAAGTCAAGTTTTTTTACATATCCTATAGAAGTATCTGAATATTCGGCATCACAAATTAAATTTACCGCTTCTTCAATGTTCAGTTTTGAGTATTCGGCATTTACATTGGCTGCATATACATAATTTATATTTGAATTAGTACCATATTCTAGTGATACTTCATTTTGCTCATTTAGCAATTGACCAATGTTAAACCCCCCATATGCTACCTCAACAGAGGATGGCCCCTCTAACCGATCTAAATAAGCATTTCCATAGCTCAATTTCAAATCTAACTCATTGGTTATCGGCATCTTTACTTCGTAATCAATAGTCATCTCAACACTTGATTTTTTAAATATATAACCAAAAAACGACTTATGGCTTTCTATTTTAGTAATGACACTCAAGGCATTTGATCCTTGCTCAAAGATAACATCTATGGATTCAAATTTTTGTTCAGCCACTTCTTCATTATTACTTTTAACACTTATCTGAATGTCAATAACAATTTCATTTTTATGCCAGGTTGTAATATTTACCTTACCAAACTTGTTCTTGATCTTTAAGGCATCATTGGGACCTACTTTAAATGTCTTGTGGATGCTTTTCTTTTTTTCTTGCTTCTTAAAACCATTAGCAAATGTAGATAGGTTGATACTTATAAAAAGTATAAGAAGACTAAATAGTATTGGGTTTCTGAATTTCATTTTGTTCGAATTTTAATTGTGTTAATCTTTCAAGTAAATCTTGTAAAACTGTGATACGTTGTTGATAGTTTTGTATCATAGCATGAATAATAGGTTTGTTAAAACCTGTCGTATTTAAATCTTGTTTCAGATCATGAAAATTCTCCTCCAGCAATTCAATACGGATCAGGGCATCATTGATCATGGTTGCATTATCCTCGTTCTTAAGAGCTTCAACTTCTGTTATCTTTTGATAAATAGCCAGCATAAAATAATCTTGAGTTTCCTTTAATTCCGGAGAAACATCCGAAAGTTCTAATTCCTGATTAACTTGCAATAAGAAGACACTTCCTAATCCCAAAAGTATTACAACTGAAGCGGCAACCATCAATTTAACCCAACGTATTGGCGCTTTACTACCTATGTTATCTCTGGCTTCCAATTTCAGTTGAAAACGTTCAAAATGCCCTTTTGGCGGTTCGTAGATATCAAATTTGTCGGTGTTCATATGCTTGCTGTACTAATGTTCTCAATTTTGTTTTTGCTCTTGACATACTCGTTCTACAGTTTTGGTTTGTAATACCGAGTATTTCTGTTATTTCCTCATAATCATAACCTTCTATCAAATGTAGATTAATGAGGACTTTATATCTTTCAGGAAGTTGATGTATAGTATCAAGAACCACCTGTACTTTATAATTTGAAAAATCACTTTCTTCTTCTGTTTCAACAACTGTATCAACTACTTCTAAATGATCAGAAAAATACATTTTATTACTTCTCAAAAAGTTGATACATTTATTAATCAAAATTCTCTTTAACCAGGCTGCAAAAGGAATGACATTATTTTGATACCGACTTTTTCTTTTGAAGTCCTTCAAGCTTTCAAAAGCCTTTAAAAAAGATTCTTGCATCATATCCTCTGCAGTCATCTCGTCATGCAACATCCTGTAGGCAGTATTGTACATCATCTTGTAATAATTGTTGTAAACCTCCAGAAAGGCTGCCTGGTCATTTTTCAAACAACGGTCTATCAATGCATTGATATGGAATTCCTGATTTTTCAAATTGCTCAATCTACTTTAGAGACACATCTTTTAACTCTTTGTTACACTTTAGGGCTTATTTAACGAAAAAATAAAAAATAAATACCCATTTTACAGGTCGTATTATTACATTTGCAATCGAATTTAAACATTAAATATAATTAGCATATCATGAATTTACACGAGTATCAAGGTAAAGAGTTATTACAAAGTTTTGGCGTAAGAATTCAGAGAGGGATCGTAGCAGACACTCCTGAAAAAGCAGTGGAGGCAGCTAAAAAATTAACGGATGAGACCGGAACCGAATGGTGGGTCGTCAAAGCACAAATACATGCAGGAGGCCGCGGTAAAGGCGGTGGTGTTAAATTGGCTAAAAGTTTGGATGAAGTAAAAGTGCATGCGAGCAATATCATCGGTATGATGCTGAAAACACCACAAACACCTGCTGAAGGTAAACGTGTAAATCAAGTGCTGATCGCTGAAGATGTTTATTATCCTGGAGAAAATGAACCCGATGAATACTACATGTCTGTATTACTCAACAGAGGTACAGGTAAAAATATGATCATGTATTCTACCGAAGGTGGTATGGACATAGAAGCTGTAGCTGAGAAAACACCATACCTAATCTTTACAGAAGAAATAGACCCTGCTTTAGGCATTCTACCCTTCCAAGCGCGTAAAGTAGCCTTTAACCTCGGATTGTCCGGCACAGCCTTTAAGGAGATGGTTAAGTTCGTGACAGCATTATATACTGCTTATGTCAAGTCTGATGCCTCTCTTTTTGAGATCAATCCGGTATTAAAAACATCTGATGATAAAATTTTAGCTGTTGACTCTAAAGTAGTATTAGACAACAATGCGCTTTTCCGTCATAAAGATTTGGCAGAACTGAGAGATATAAGAGAGGAAAATCCTATTGAAGTAGAAGCCAAAGCTGCAGGATTAAGCTATGTAGATTTGGATGGAAATGTAGGCTGTATGGTCAACGGTGCCGGACTGGCTATGAGTACTATGGATCTAATCAAACAAGCCGGAGGTGAACCTGCCAACTTCCTGGATGTAGGGGGCACAGCTGATGCCGAACGTGTTGAAACCGGATTTAGGATCATCTTAAAAGACCCAAAAGTTGAGGCTATTTTGGTAAACATATTTGGAGGTATCGTTCGTTGTGACAGGGTTGCACAAGGAGTAATCGATGCATACAACAATATGGGTGATGAAATCAAAGTACCTATTATTTTACGACTGGAAGGCACCAATTCCAAAGAAGCCAAAGAATTGATAGAAGCTACTGAAGGCTTGAATGTGATACCCGCTACTGAATTCAAAGAAGCTGCTGACAAAGTTCAGGAAGTACTAAGCTAATAAATATAATACATAACTGTCTTGGATTTAGTTATTCAAGACCAAAGGGAATCAATATTTAGGCTAAAGATTGTATAAGAAAAATTTCAAAGATTAAGTCAAAAAACGTAGGCATAGCCTAAGTTATGAAGAGGCTTTTTGGTGATAATATTTGGAATTTTTATAGTAAGATTGGACTAAATTTTTGTTGCTTTTGGTATAAGATAGTTTTTTATGGAAATAAAATACCTACATAGAAATTTAGCTGAGGCCGTCGTAGGAGGGTGGGATGAGATATTCAACAAAAGATACTATGCTGACAAGGTAATCTACCACCTCCTGAAAAGCAATAAAAAATGGGGAGCGCGTGACCGGCGTTTTATCGCAGCTACTATATATGAAGGTGTAAGGTGGAAAAGATTGTATAATGAACTGGCAGAGATAAAGCATAAATTCACTCCAAAAAACCTATGGAAGTTTTTAGGTGTATACCTTATACTCAATGATTTTGAACTCCCTGATTGGGAAGAATTTAAAGGCATCTCTAACAAAAAAATATTTAATAAATACCAAAAAATATCAAACAATCGTAGCCTTATAGCTTCCATCCCTGATTGGTTAGATGAATTAGGCAGTGCCGAGTTAGGGGAAGCTCAATGGGAAAGAGAATTGGAAGCTTTAAATGAACAAGCTCCGGTAGTCATAAGAACCAACACACTAAAAATTTCACGTGAGGACCTGCAAAAACAGTTTCTCAAAGAAGGTATAGAAACAGAGATTTTAAAGGACTACCCCGATGCCCTGTTGTTGACCAATAGAGCCAATGTTTTTAGAACCTATGCTTTTAAAAAAGGCTTATTCGAAATGCAGGATGCCTCTTCTCAAATGGTGGCCAGATATATGAATGTTAAGCCCGGTATGCGCGTTGTCGATACCTGTGCCGGAGCAGGAGGAAAAACACTACACCTGGCTTCGTTAATGGAAAATAAAGGTCAACTCATCGCACTAGATATTCACAAACATAAACTTGAAGAGCTAAAAAAAAGAGCCAAAAGAGATGGTGTACACAATGTTCAGATTCGACCCATCAATTCTACTAAAATCTTAAAAAAATTAAAAAACACTGCCGATAGGGTGCTCATTGATGCTCCTTGTAGCGGACTGGGCGTATTACGCAGAAACCCTGATTCCAAATGGAAACTCAACAAAGATTTCATCGAAAATATTAAACAAACCCAAAAAGAGATTCTAGACAAGTATAGTAATATAGTCAAAGATGGCGGTCAATTGGTATACGCCACCTGCTCAATTCTACCTTCAGAAAATGAACAACAAGTGGCACACTTTTTAAAAAATCATAAAGAGTTTAAATTGGTATCAGAACAAAAAGTTTCACCTGCCAATTCCGGATATGACGGTTTTTATATGGCATTACTTGAAAAAAAATAATACATTTAACACATGAAAAAAACACTACTTCTTTTATCCTATCTAATTGTCTTTCAATTATTTGCGCAACAGTCCTATTACAATGATGTAGATCTTTGGTTGGATGGAATGGCTTTAAAAGACGAATTAGCCACAAAAATTATCAATACGCATACACATACATTGGATTATGATGACGCCAGAGAAGCCTTGAAGATCGTTGACTTAGATCCTGGCCAAAATGACAATGTATTGTTAATATATGGCTTTGCCCCTGAACTATGCCCGGCCAGTCCGGGAAATGATAATGACCATAGACGCCGTGATAAAAGTGATTTTGGTGGAGCTGCAGACTGTGAGTGGAATAGGGAACATACTTATCCAAAATCTTTAGGGACTCCTGATCTAGGTACTTCCGGACCGGGAGCAGATGCACATATGCTAAGAGCATGTGATGTTCAGCGCAATGGAGAAAGAGGCAGTAAAAAATTCAGAGATGGATCCGGAAATTCTCATACTGTAAATTCAGATTATTGGTATCCGGGTGATGAATGGAAAGGCGATGTAGCCCGTATGATGATGTATATGTACTTGCGCTATGGAAATCGATGTTTACCTATCAACGTAGGCTTTGGGACTACTAATGCTTTCGATTCAAATATGATCAATCTGTTTTTGGAATGGAATGCTGAAGACCCAGTCTCTGATTATGAAGTTAACAGGAATAACTACCTTGCCAATGCAGGCAATACTTATGGGCAGGGTAATCGCAACCCTTTTATTGACAATCCATACTTGGCAACTCGTATTTGGGGAGGTACTCCTGCAGAAGATATTTGGGGTATATACATAGGTGTGGATGATAATAATCTTGATCAAGCCTTGATACTATATCCGCTTCCTGTGAAAAAAGTTCTCTATATCAAAGGAATAGATAACTTCCAAATCAAAAGTGTACAAATACTTTCTCTAACAGGTAAAGTGGTTAAAGAATTTGAAAACTTAAATAATAATACCTTATCAATTGAACAATTAAAAGAAGGTATTTATATTGTCAAAATACAAACTTTACAAGGTCTTATTTCCAGAAAATTAGTAGTAAATTAAACCTAACTTGCTTAGATAATTTTTTAGCCATTAAAAATATAATATTATTTAACATTTTCTGTTAAGATTTTTACAATAAAACATCGCTTTTTTAATAAAAAATTGCATTATTAAAAATTTGCTATATATTTGCAGCCGAAAATTTGAAAAAGTACAACCATGAATAAATTCATTAAAATAACACTTATCACATTAAGTATTGGTTTTTTTAGTGCATTTACTTTTAAGAAAGAAAAGAACATCAGTAAATACATTGTACAGCCGGAAGCTGTCTATACCGTATCACCCAATCCCGGATATTACGAAGAAATAGATATCCCTGGTATAGGTAATGCCTTCTTAGGCTTTAAAGAAGCTTTGGGCTTCAAAGAATCACAAGGTAAATATTATAAAGTCAATACTTTAGGTTATCTCGGCAAATACCAATTTGGTAAAAGCACTCTGGAAACCTTGAGAATATTTAATACTGATCATTTTTTAAACAGTCCTTCACTTCAAGAAAAAGCATTCATCGCCAACTGTAATTATAACTATTGGCTGTTAAAGGATGAAATTGAAATATATGCCGGAAAAGAAGTAAAGGGGGTGAAAATCACAAAATCCGGAATGATAGCGGCGGCACACTTAGCCGGAGCTGGTAGTGTGAAAAAGTTTTTAAGAAATAAAAGATCCGGAAGAAAAATATCTGATGCCTATGGAACAGATATTGAAGATTATTTCAAGCAATTTGCTAATTACGACCTCTCTTTCTTAGAAGCAACTCCCAGACCTGTATTATAGTTTGTGAATAATAAATATGGCCGGTCTTTTATGAAGATCGGGCTTGCTGTTTTTCCATTTGGATACTGTTTTGGTTTGGATTAACTCATCAGGCAAACTTATATCTACAGCGATACATAAGAGTGTACTAGGGGTAAGAACTTGTAAAAAGGCATCCAGTAACTTTTCATTGCGATAGGGTGTCTCAATAAATATTTGCGATTGATTAAAATTTTTAGAGTGCTTTTCCAGTTGTTTTATGGCTTTTTTTCGCTCTTGTCTATCGATGGGTAAATAGCCATTAAAAGCAAAATTCTGACCGTTAAGTCCGGAAGCCATCATAGCCATGATAATGGAAGAAGGCCCTACCATGGGTATAACGCTGATCCCCATTTCATGAGCATATTTGATCAATCCCGATCCGGGATCGGCAATAGCCGGAACGCCCGCTTCTGATATAAGCCCTACATGAATACCTGACAAACAGGGCTTTAAATACTCCCTCCTTTCCTCATCTGTCGTATATTTATTAAGTGTGAAAAGCTGTAGAGAGCTTTGAGATTTTCTTGGTGTCAGCCTTTTAATAAACCTACGTGCCGACTTTTCATTCTCCACAATAAAAACTTGAAGCTGTTCAATAATTTGCTTGACAGAAAGTGGTAAAACTTCCAAAGGTTCATTATCACCTAGTGTAGTAGGGATTAAATATATATGCCCAAATTCAGGATTCATGAAACATCTCCTTCCAGTTTCTTTTTGATCACTTCACCGGCTTCATCCAACATGTGATATACATTCCTAAAAGCATAGATAGAATCGTAATACGGATCCGGCACTTCCATATTCTCCCCGGGAAAAACCTCATTTAGAATGAACTGGACCTTTGATGCAGCTTCTTCATCAGGTGCTTTATGGACGAGCTTGTCATACACCAACCTATCCATAGCATAAATAATGTCGAAAGCTTCAAAATCCTCTAAAGTAAATAAACGGGCTCTTTGATCAGTGATGTCGAGTAGGTTTTCTTTGGCCACTTTTATAGAACGGTCATCGGGCAACTCACCTACATGGTACGCTTCCATACCGGCTGAATCAACTTCGTATTTTTTGGGATCAAGTTTAAATTGTAAGATTCCTTCTGCAAGGGGTGATCGGCATATATTTCCCATACAGACCATTAATATTCTGGTCTTCATATCAGGATTGGGAATTAAGTTTATCTTTTAACTCCTCAACATATTTCCTAAATTGCTTATCAGTTTCAGTAAGGTTATCAACAGTTTTACAAGCGTGTAAAACAGTAGCATGGTCACGATTACCTATTTGCGATCCAATACTTGCCAAGGAAGCTTTTGTCATACGCTTAGAGAAATACATAGCCAGTTGTCTGGCTTGTACAATATGTCTCTTTCTCGTTTTGGACTGCAAAGTAGCAACATCCATATCAAAATATTTAGAGACTACCTTTTGTATCATATCAATAGATATCTCCCGTTTGGTATTTTTGACAAACTTGTCAACTATCTGGCGGGTTAAAGAAAGGGTAAAATCTTTTTTGTTAAAGGATGCCTGTGCGATCAATGAAACCAAAACACCCTCCAACTCTCTAACATTGGTGTTGATGTGTTTGGCTATATAAGCTACCACATCATCGGGCATTTCCACACCATCTCTATAAAGCTTTCGCTCCAAAATAGAGACACGCGTCGTATAATCGGGAGATTGAAGTTCAGCCGAAAGCCCCCATTTAAAACGAGAAAGCAATCGCTGCTCAATATCCTGCATATCAACCGGTGCCTTATCAGATGTAAGTACTACCTGCTTGCCATTTTGGTGTAAATGATTAAAAATGTGGAAAAATACATCTTGCGTACCGGATTTACCTGACAAGAATTGTACATCGTCAACGATTAATATATCTATCATTTGATAGAAATGTATAAAATCATTGCGCGTATTGTTTTTAACAGAATCTATATATTGTTGGGTAAATTTCTCAGAGGAAATATATAAAACGGTCTTTTCAGGGTATTTATCTTTGATTTCCACACCTATGGCATGTGCCAAATGGGTCTTTCCTAATCCTACCCCACCATATATTAATAAAGGGTTAAAGGAAGTCCCTCCTGGTTTATTGGCCACTGCTATACCGGCAGAGCGCGCCAAACGATTAGAGTCACCTTCAATAAAATTTTCAAAATTATAACTCGGGTTGAGCTGAGATTCGATCTTGATCTTTTGAATACCGGGAATCACAAAAGGATTGTGTAACTCTCTCTTACTGAGTTGTAATGGCACTGTGACGCCTTGTTGGTTGATCGGGTTACGATTAGAACTGGGAATCTTTACAGTATGTGTATTGTTACTACTATAAGTGTTCTCCATTTTTACTTCATAAACTAACTTAGCTTCTTTGCCCAGTTCTTTGACAAGGCTTGTACGAAGTAACTTGATATAATGTTCTTCTAACCACTCATAAAAAAATTTACTTGGTACCTGAATAGTTAATGCATTGCCTTGTAAGTTCACCGGCACGATAGGTTCAAACCAGGTTTTGTAAGCTTGCGGCTTTATGTTATCTTTTATAAAAGAAAGACATGAATCCCAGACCGATTGAGCAGTTATTGGCATTAACTTATTTAAATTTTTTGCGTGTTAGTTAAATATTTAGGTTCAAAAACTACATGGTTTTTGATAAGACAAAGATGTAAACAAAATATCTAATAAAAAAATGAAATAAGTATTGATTTTATACTTTTTTTTTCGTATAATTCGAAACTTATTCAAAAACTAATATTTATCATCTTTTTTAATGTTAGACAGTGTAATTAAAATAAGGGTTCGATATGGGGAAACAGACCAAATGGGTTATGTATACCATGGTAATTATGCTTCATTTTTTGAAATGGGGCGTATTGATTGGCTAAGGAAACTAGGCATATCATACAAAGAGATGGAAGCAAACGGCGTGATGTTACCCGTATATAAATTAAACACAACATTCTTAAAACCAGCGTTTTACGACGATGAAATCTATATAAAGACAAGTCTTAAGGAAATACCGGGTGTAAGAATTTCATTTAATTATAAGATATTTAACCAAACCGAAGAACTTATCACAATCGGTGAAACAGAATTAGTATTCATCAACATGAAGACCAACAAGCCTATGCGATGCCCGAAATACATTCTGGAAAAATTACAACTAACAGAATAAGAGATTTTTAGAACTAAATAATGAGAATAGACATCATCACAGCTGTCCCCGATTTGTTAATAAGTCCATTTGAGCACTCTATTATAAAAAGATCCAAAGACAAAGGGATCGTTGAAATTTACCTGCATGACCTAAGAGACTACAGTAAAAATAAATACCGTCAGATTGATGACTATCCGTTTGGAGGGGGGGCTGGTATGGTCTTGATGATTGAACCCATAGAAAAATGCATAAATAAATTGAAATCTGAACGTGCATATGATGAGATTATATTCATGTCACCCGATGCCCCTGTTTTAACACAATCTTTAGCTAACCAACTTTCTCTATTTGAGAACATCATCATTTTAACTGGTCACTATAAAGGAGTTGACCAGCGGGTAAGAGACCACATGATCACTCGTGAAATTTCGATAGGAGATTACGTGCTAAGCGGTGGTGAACTGGCAGCAGCAGTCCTGGTAGATAGTGTCGTCAGGCTTTTACCGGGTGTTTTAAACGATGAAACTTCCGCCCTGAGCGATTCATTTCAAGACGGTTTACTCTCAGCACCGATATACACCAGACCTGCTAAATACAACGACTGGGAAGTCCCCAAGGTACTACTCTCGGGTAATTTTGCCGAAATAGAAAAATGGCGTCATGAAGAAGCTTTGAAACATACCAAAAAACTAAGACCTGATTTGCTGAAAGATGATATAATTTGATTTTATAGCCATTAGTTCTATGCTAAAAATAAAGATTCTTGCTGGCACTTTGTGTATACTTTGAGTAACTTCGTCTAATAATTGAAAAATCTCTTTTCAAAACTTGTCATAATTAAAACTAATTGTATCTTTGCCACCCGAATCAGAAGAAGCTTTAAAATAAGTTTCTTTTAATGTGTAAATTTTAAAACGTCTACCGATGAAAAGAACTTTTCAACCATCAAGAAAGAAGCGAAAAAACAAACATGGTTTTAGAGAACGTATGGCAAGTAAAGAAGGAAGAAAAGTCCTTTCAAGACGCCGTGCCAAAGGAAGAAAAAGATTAAGTGTTTCTTCTGAAGCCCGGCCTAAAAAAGATTAATTCCTTTTTATAATAAAAATTTTAAACCGTTTCAATGCTATTTTGAAACGGTTTTTTGCTTTCATTAACGAAGCTTTATCTTTAAATGTTTATTTTTGAAATCAGTTTTTACCATTAACCTTAACACAAAACAAATGAAAAAAATATTTTTTGGACTATTCTTGAGTTTTCTATTTTTAAATGTTCTACAAGCCCAGGAAGGTATGTGGATGCCTAACCTGCTCGAACAAAATGAGGCCGATATGAAAACCATGGGCATGCAGATGAGTATTGATGATATTTACCATGCAAAAAACCCAAGTATCAAAGATGCCATAGCTATTTTTGGCAGAGGTTGTACTTCTGAGATTGTTTCTCCAAATGGCTTGCTTTTTACCAACCACCACTGTGGATTCGACGCCATCCAATCTCTATCTTCGATGGAACATAATTATCTAAGAGATGGGTTTTGGGCCAAGTCTTTTGCAGCAGAAATTCCGTCGCCCGGCTTAACAGCCACCATCATTAACAGCATAACGGATGTTACCGATCAGGTACTCAATGGACTCGATAAAATGATGGGGATGCAAGACAAACAATCCATGATTGATAAAAGGATTGCTCAAATTCAAAAAGAAGCAGCTGTCAAAGGCTACCAAAAAGCTTTGGTCAAAGCTTTTTATATGGGCAATAAATATTATCTGATCATCCAAACTACTTATAATGATGTACGCTTAGTAGGCACACCTCCTCAAAGCATTGGAAAATTTGGGGCAGATACCGACAACTGGATGTGGCCACGCCATACCGGTGATTTCTCCATATTCAGGATCTATGCCGATGAAAACAACCTCCCGGCAGATTATTCTGTAACCAACAAACCTTACAAACCACGTCACTATCTCCCTATCTCTATTGATGGTATAGAAGAAGGTGATTTTAGTTTGGTGTATGGATTCCCTTATAATACAGATGAATACCTCACTTCCTATGCGGTTGAAACCAAAATGAACCTGACCAATCCCGCACGCGTCAAAGTAAGAGAAGCTGCTTTGGCCGTAATGGATAAAGAAATGAGAAAAAACGAAGCTACTCGGCTAAAATATGCCTCTAGTTATGCCGGCATTGCTAACTATTGGAAGTTTGCAATAGGGGAAAGTAAAGGCTTAAAACAATTTAATGCGGTAGGTGCCAAGGAAAAATTGGAAAAAGAATTCACTGATAAAATAGTTTTAAACAGAGACCTCTCCGCAAAATATAAAGATGTCTTACCCGAATTGAAAGCTATCTATGCAGAAACTGGCAAATTACGCGAAGTGCAAATGTATAATTCCGAGACCTTCTCCAGAAATATAACCCTACCCTATGTAGCATCAATATTATCACAATTGGAAAATATTTATAACAATAATGGTCCGGAATTTTATAACCAATATAAAGAAAGCTACAAAGGATACTTCAATTATTTATACAAAGATTTTGACCCCTATATCGATCAAAAAGTATTCGCTACCTTGATGAAAGTTTATACCGACAATGTAGCCGATAAATATATTTCCAAAGAACTTTTAGAAGGCATCAAAAAACACGGCTTTGATGGCCTTGCGAATGAGATATATACCAATACCATTCTCAATGACAAAGACAAAGTAATGGCTTTGGTCAATGGGGATTATAAAGAACTGGAAAAAGCACTTAAAAAAGATAAAGCATTCTTATTGTTCAAAGCTCAACAAGATAAAATGGATGAAACTGTCAACCGACCCATGAGTGCTGTCAATAATGAGGTGGAAGAACTTATGACAAGATATATGGCCGGTCAAATGGAAGTTTTCACGGATAAGAAGTTCTATCCCGATGCCAATGGAACTTTACGTGTTTCCTATGGAAAAATCAAGGGCTATTACCCTAAAGATGCTGTTTATTACAAACCCCAAACTTTCCTCAAAGGCGTGATGGAAAAATACAAACCCGGCGATTATGAGTTTGACGTACCTGAAAAATTGATCGAACTGTACGAGTCCAAAAACTATGAACCTTATGGTGAAGGTGATAAAATGCCGGTCAACTTTATGGCTACCAACCATATTACGGGCGGTAATTCAGGTAGCCCCGTTTTAGACGAACATGGACGCTTAATAGGCTTGGCTTTTGACGGCGTATGGGAAGGAACTATGGGAGATATTTATTACAAACCCGAAGTTTGTTTAAGCATCATGGTAGACATACGCTACGTGCTTTTTATCATTGATAAGTTTGCCGGCGCACAAAACCTTATAGATGAATTGACTATTGTTCACAACAAAAAATAGTCTTTAAAATCTAACAGGTTTTGAAAACCTGTTAGGTTTATCAGTTAAATAACTTTTTAACCGTCTCAATTTTGAGGCGGTTTTTTTGTATATCTAAAAATATTTTACTTACTTTGCATTTCAAAGCACTTTTAAGATGAGTAACGAAAAATATATTAATGACATCAAAGAGATCAAATATTTGATGCAAAAATCCAGTAAGTTTTTATCACTTTCAGGCTTTAGCGGAATCATGGCGGGCATCTACGCTTTAATAGGCTCCTACTGGGCTTACCAATTGCTAAAAAACACAAAAGTTTATATCAAATCTTATACTTCTGAGAATCAAATATTGATTTATAAACTTGTATTGATTGCATTAGGTGTGGCACTATTAGCGATAATCACAGCCTATATTCTCTCTCGTCAGAAAGCAGGACGTTCTGGTGAAAAACTATGGACTCCTGTCACAAAAGCTATGCTTATTGACTTTGCCATACCACTCTTTACAGGAGGTATTTTTGGTTTGGTCTTACTCTATCATGAGCATTTTGGGGTTATAGCCCCTATAACCTTGATCTTTTACGGCTTGGCCTTGGTCAGCGTTTCAAAATATACCATAGGAACCGTTAAATATTTGGGTATCAGCGAGATCATTACTGGGCTTATAGCAGCATTTTATGTGGGTTATGGACTTTGGTTCTGGGCCTTTGGTTTTGGCCTGCTACACATTATTTATGGCACAATCATGTATATAAAAGAAAAGTAATCATTTATTAAGGCATACAATTATCACAAGTATCATTAAAAATATAAACAAAACTTTCGATCACCGTGTCAGATTAGGCATCATGAGCATTTTGATGGTCAATGACCGGGTAAGTTTTGTCCGCTTAAAAGAGCTTTTGGACGTCACAGATGGCAACCTAGCCAGCCACATCAAGTCACTGGAAAAAGAAGGTTATCTCTTAAGAATCAAACAATTCATAGATCAAAAACCCAACACCAGTTATAGTGCTTCTAAAGAAGGAAAAATAGCCTTTCAAAAACATTTAGAGGCTTTAGAAAAAATCATAAATAAATAATTTTTTTACTTATAAACTTTGTATTTCAAAGTGCTTTAATTTATAAAACAAATATCATCATGAAAGAAACTCAAAACAAAACGAACAAATTTACTAAGTCCAACACCCTTAAAATGTTTATGGTAGGTCTTTTAATTTTAGTGCTTTTAGTGCCACTACTATATATTCAAAACCTAATTAAAGAAAGGGCACGTACGCGTGATACAGCTGTTACTGAAATAAACGATAGTTGGGGTAAAGCCATTCAATTATATGGCCCTATCTTAAAAGTACCTTACTATCAATATACTGAAACCGAAACTAAAGAGGCCAAAACCGGAAAAATAACAACTCATATCACTAAAAACCTCAGATACGCCTATTTTTTTCCTGATGAAATAGAATTAGAGGCAAATCTATCAGCAGAAAATAAAAAAAGAGGGATATACGAAACCGCTGTATACAATATGAAAGGCAATATAAAAGGTTTATTTACAAATCCTGAATTTTCAAAACTAGACATCAAGCCTAAAGATGTCGTTTGGAATAAAGCCCAATTTGTCATTGAAACTACCAACACAAAAGGAATTAAAGAACATCTGAAAATAAAGTCTGAAAATTACGATTTAACCTTTACTGCAGATTTCAATAAGACAAGACATATAAACCATCCTATCTCCTACCAGCCAATTAGCATGTATACACTTGAAACCAAAGCCTTTGATCTACGTAAAATGTTTACTGAAAATCGTTTTGACTTTCAAATTGACTACGCTGCAAATGGCAGCCATAGTTTTGAGTTTATTCCTATCGGTAAAGAGACTAAAATGCACTTATCCTCACAATGGAAAGACACTAATTTTATGGGGGCTTATCTACCCTATAACAAAGATAAAGTTCACGAAAATGGGTTTGATGCAAATTGGTCTGTATTGGAAATGAACAGACCCTTTAGGCAAGAATTCACTTCCCTACCCGATTTAAGTGCCTATAATATGGGTGTTAAATTCATCATACCGATTGACAACTACCTACAAAATGAAAGATCGGCCAAATACGGTTATCTGGTAATCAGTTTGACTTTTCTAATATTCTTCCTGATTCAGTTGCTCAGTAAGATCAATATTCACCCCTTTCAGTATTTAATGATTGGTTTGGCTTTGGTCATATTCTATACCCTTTTACTCTCAATAACGGAACACAGCACTTTCTCAAAGGCCTATCTAATTTCGAGCAGTGCCACGGTGGTGCTCATCAGCTTATACGCAAAATCCATACTCAAAACCTGGAAATTCGCGCTATTTATACTAATAGCCTTGGGGGTGCTTTACGCTTTTATATATACCATTATTCAATTGGAAAGCTATGCCTTATTGGTCGGAAGTGTTGGCCTATTCACAATCTTAGCCGCCGTGATGTATGCTTCCAGAAAGATTGATTGGGGATAAAAGATGAAAGTTATCATTTTTAAAGAAGCCTTCTCATAAGCTTAAAAGTCGTCATTTCGAGCCTGCCGGCAGGCAGGGTCAAAATGACAGAAAACCTTACTTAGGAAACGGCTTCTTTTTAATTTACAGAACATATAGATTCCTATTACATCGATTTTTCAATACTATATTACAATATAATGTCCTATGAGGTTCTTCTCTTAAGGCTAGAACTCTTTGGTTTCTTTTTTGGGCAATGCCCAAAAGAAATAATTATTAGAAAAACAAATACCGATAGTACCTCATGGATTCACCTATGATTAAGCCATATTAATTGATAATGCAGGAAATAAAAATACCATTTTACATTTGTAGAATGGTATTTATACTTGTCGGGATGACAGGATTTGAACCTGCGACCCCTTCGTCCCGAACGAAGTGCGCTACCGGACTGCGCTACATCCCGCAATAGAAAGAAAAGGCTTCCTTTTGAAAGAAGCCTCTTTCATTTTTCGTCGGGATGACAGGATTTGAACCTGCGACCCCTTGCACCCCATGCAAGTGCGCTACCGGGCTGCGCCACATCCCGAAAAATGAGAAGGCAAATATAAAGATTTCTTTCCTAAAAAATTAGGATATTGATACAATAAATCGTTTAGTAATTATTTTTGCAATTAAAAATAATTAATTTCCTAAAATAGATTTCTCGACTGCGGTTGTCTTGCCCATTTATGCGCCTTGGCATACAAGCAGCCTCAAATGGAGAATTAATATCATTTTACTTTTAACTTTTGATCTTTCCACTTCCAACACCTTACTCATGGCATCTTTTCCCTATTTATCCGGCAACTATACATATCACACCATAGGCACGACACTTAACCAACATATTTATCCATTGACCATTCACAATTATCAATTATCTATTATATTTACCAACCAAAAACCAACAGCCTTATCACAGTAAAAAACAGCATAGTAAAATTATTTTCTTCGGACTATTTTCCATATTTTATAGTACTTGTAGGGCTTCTTTTATATGTTCCCTTTCTCGGACATGTACACCTCTTTGACTGGGATGAGATCAATTTTGCCGAGTCGGCACGTGAGATGATTGTCAGTAGTAATTATTTGGATGTACAGGTCAATTATGAGGTTTTTTGGGAAAAACCACCCCTCTTTATCTGGTTGCAGGTATTGAGTATGAAAATATTTGGCATCAACGAATTTGCAGCCCGTTTTCCCAATGCAATAATAGGAGTGTTGACACTTTTGGTTTTATATTTTACGGGCAAGCAAGTTAAAGATCATCTCTTTGGTGTATTTTGGTCTTTAGTCTATGCGGCTTCTATCCTGCCTTTTCTTTATTTCAAATCGGGAATTATAGACCCCCTTTTCAACCTCTGTATTTTCCTGGGCATCTATTTCTTTTCAAGGTTCTCTTTGGACGCTTCTAAAAAATATTCTTTGCTCGTATTGTCGGCTGTTGCCATAGGTTTGGGAATTTTAACTAAAGGCCCGGTAGCCTTACTTATTTTCCTGCTTACCGCTTTCATATTTATGCTATGGCAACGTCAATATAAAGCTTATCTAAACCTAAAAGTCATAGGTTTATATGCTATCATTATAGCTTTGGTGGGTGGCTTTTGGTTTATCCTGCAGTGGTTTTATGGCAACGAACAAATACTCAAAGATTTTATCACCTACCAGATCAGGTTGTTTTCCACCAAAGGCGCCGGACACGGCGGTTTCCCGGGATACCATTTTATAGTAGTATTTTTTGGAGTGTTTCCAGCTTCTATCCTACTCTTTATGGGTTATAGAGTTCATGAGCAAGAAAATACACAAAGTACTGATTTTCATCGTTGGATGCGTATTTTACTTTGGGTAGTTTTAATCCTATTTAGCAT
>JANTFO010000035.1 GCA_024763365.1 Flavobacteriaceae bacterium | reverse complement strand
AGTTTTTTCATTTCTTTCACTAAAAATTCCTTATCGAACATATTGTCTTTCATCTCTTCAAGGCTATGGAGCAGTATTTTTTTAGAGATACTATTAACTTTAGCAATCAATATTTTAGGGTGATGAGTTTTAAGCGTGTTTTCCTCTTTGTTAAGGAGTTCTTCATATAGTTTTTCTCCGGGCCTAAGGCCAACGATTTTTATATCAATCTCTTCAGGGTATTTAAAACCGGAAAGTTGGATCATTCGTTTGGCTAGCTCAAATATTTTAACGGATTCTCCCATGTCAAAAACAAAAACTTCCCCACCTTCCCCCATTGCTCCGGCTTCCAATACCAACTGACAGGCTTCGGGGATGGTCATAAAAAAACGAGTAATATCAGTATGTGTAACGGTTACAGGTCCACCTTCTGCGATTTGCTTTTTGAAAAGTGGTATTACAGAACCATTGGACCCCAACACATTACCAAAACGGGTAGCGATAAATTTGGTTTTTCCTTGTTTGGAAGCTTCGGCAGCACAGAGCTCAGCGATTCGTTTTGAAGCACCCATTACATTAGTAGGATTTACGGCTTTGTCTGTTGAGATCATCACAAATTTTTCCACTTCAAATTGATTGGCCAGATCCATCAGATTTTTAGAACCAAAAATATTGACACTTACAGCTTCAGATGGGAATAGTTCCATGAGTGGAACATGTTTGTAGGCAGCGGCATGGTAGATGATTTGAATTTTGTGTTTTTCGAATAGCGCTTTCATACGATCATGATTCCTAATGTCACCGACAATTGTAACTACATTTGGAGTGCCTTTTTGAACAAAACTTTGCTGTAAGCTGTAAATAGGAGATTCTGCCTGGTCAATAAGAATAAGCTTTTTGAATTTGTAAAAACTTATCTGTCTGGCTAATTCACTTCCTATAGACCCTGCGGCGCCTGTGATAAGTACCACTTTATTTTCAATTTCTTTTTCTATGGTTGGATTATTGAGTTCTATGGGTTTGCGACTTAGTAGATCATCAATACGAACTTCTTTAATTTGAGATGCTTTTAAAGTTCCGTCTATCCAACTTTCTACAGGAGGCACAATTTTTACTTTGACAGGTAGTTTGGTAAGTTTTTCTACAATTTTCATCAGATCAGAGGTAGCTATGTTTTGAATAGACACAATAATCTCTTTGACTTTATTGTCTTTGACAAAATTCTCGGTTAATTTTTTTGAATGATAAATCGAAACGCGATCATATTTTTTTCCAGCTTTGGTTTTATTATCGTCAATAAACCCTATGACCCTAACAATATTTTGAGGGTCATTTACAATAGTCTTGTAAGTGATAATTCCGGAATTTCCGGCACCATAGATTAAAATACGTTTGGTATCTGAAATACCTTTTGATAAAATGCCGTATAAATACTTAAAAATATACCTGCTGGCTACTAGAAAAACTACATTTAATAAAAAATGTATACTGATAATGGACAGGGGTATATTGTTTATCTCCAATATATTAAATGTCCTACTAATGATTGCTACTATAGCCATAAACAAAGCGAGTAGTATAGCAGCAAAAACCACATTGGCAGCATCGCGAGTACCGGTATGCCTCACGACACCTTTATAAGAGCCAATTAAATAAAAACTCAGTAAGGCTAGTGCTGCGACAAAAGGTAGTTGTAATACAAATTCATGTGCCCCAAAGTTTTCCAAGTTAAAATTGAAGCGAATCAGATAAGCAATAAAGAAAGTTTGTAAGACAATTGAGATATCAATAACTAAAACTATCCAACGGGCAGTGATGGTATTTTCATCTTTATGAATAAATGGTATACGCACTATTAGGGGTGTTTTGTGAGTTCAAAGATAAGAGATGAAAACTGAATAACAAGTATCAAACTTGATAAGTTTTTTTTATTATATTGATAGTTCTATCTAACTGATATTCAGTTAAATTACTACCACTGGGAAGACACAATCCATTTTCAAATAGTTTTTCTGAATGGCCATTGAGGTATGTTTTTACATTTGTAAAAACCGGTTGCAGGTGCATAGGTTTCCATAAAGGTCTCGATTCAATATTTTCTTTCTCTAAAGCCAATCGTACCTTCTCTCTTGTTTCATAAGATTCTGTAAGAATGGTCGTAAGCCACCTGTTAGAATAGGTTTCTTTAGGTTCAGGGTGAAATGTGATGGGTAGATCTCTCAATTGTTTTTTATAATATGCAAAGTTTTTCCTTCGTTGGGTAACTCTTTCCTTAAGCACTTCCATTTGTCCACGTCCTATGCCGGCAACTATATTACTCATCCGATAATTATACCCAATTTTAGAATGTTGGTAATGGGGTGCTTGATCGCGAGCCTGTGTAGATAAAAATACAGTTTGTTCTTTCGTTTTTTGATCATGAGAAACTAAGGCGCCTCCTCCCGAAGTGGTGATGATCTTATTGCCGTTAAAAGACAAAATTCCAAAATCACCGAATGTACCGCACATGTGTCCTTTATATTTACTACCCAAAGCTTCAGCAGCATCCTCAATCACGGGAATGCTGTATTTATTGGCTATGGCCATGATCTCATCCAATTTTGCTGGCATACCATAAAGGTGAACTAAGATGATGGCTTTGGGTTTATGTCTATTAATAATTTCGGCTTTGATAGCATTTTCGAGCAATTCGGGATCCATATTCCAGGTATCCATTTCACTATCTATAAAAATAGGATTGGCACCGAGATAGGTAATAGGATTTGCTGAAGCAGAAAAGGTCATGGATTGACACAATACTGTATCATTTGCTTTTATCCCTAATTGTATCAAAGCTAGGTGAATAGCCCCTGTGCCTGAACTTAAAGCAGCCACTTTCACATCATTTTTTAGATATTTTTCCAGATCTTTTTCAAAACCATCTACATTAGGCCCAAGTGGTGCAATCCAATTGGAGTCGAAAGCTTCTTGTACATATTTTTTTTCTGTTCCGCCCATATGTGGGGATGATAACCAGATCTTTTCTTTCATAAGTTTAATTCTTTAGTCATTAATCCTAAGTTAATACTTTCGGCTTTAGTAAATTGAATATCTCTAACAAATTCCATGTTTTTCCATAAATAAGTATTTCCTTTTAAATTATTTGTTATGCGCATTCTTCGGTTTAGACGTTTTATTTCTTTTTCAGTTGCTTTTCTCCTTTCACCTAAGGTCTCATAAAGTTTTAACGCAGGATAGTCGGAAAAACTATTTTTAAATAAAGATTTTATCCAAAAAAATCTGTTACTGTTAACCCCAAGCAGGCAAACATTAGGATTGTTTTTGGCGAGTTCGGGTAGTTTTGAGGGAAATTTTTCAAAATAGAAACCTGATTGATTGTCATTTAAGAAAAGTGTACCAATAGGTGTTACAGTTGGATTATGATCAATATCTACTGAAGCTATTGAAATGTAAAAGTTAGTGCCAAAACTCTTGTTAAAATGCTTACGTATTTTATGCCAGTCTTTTATTAAATTCATATATAAAAATTGCAGACAAAATCTAAATTTAAGAATTATTTTTCACCTGTTTGACTTCCGGTCTTGATAATTCTACCCGGATTGCCAACCACCGTAGCATAATCAGGAACATCCTTGATGATCACCGCACCGGCACCTATAGTAGCCCATTTCCCGATTTTAATATTTGGGATTATAACGGCACCACTGCCTATGTGTGTACCTTCTTTTACTTTAACACCACCACTAAGGATAGCATGTGGAGAGATATGTACAAAATCCTCCAACTGGCAATCATGTTCTACCACAGATGCCGTATTGATGATTACGTGTTTACCGATTGTCGCTCCCGGATTGACAACACCATAAGCCATCACGACACTTCCTTCTCCTATGTTGGCCGATTTGGCAATGACAGATTTTGGGTGAATAGCCTTGATAAAAGCATTACTATATTTTTCACTTAACTTCTTACGAACCCTGTTATTGCCAATACTTATCAGTAAATGGTCATTTTTTTGAATAGGAAATTCTTGAGGTGTGGTAACGGGATAGGTGTCAAGATGCTTGATTTGTTCATTATCATCCAGAATGGCGTTAATTGTAACGCCATGTAATTGTAGTATATCTACGATTACTTTGGCATGCCCGCTAGCACCGTATAATATCAATTTATTCTTGTCCATGGAAAGGTTCTATAGTTGCCGCATCAGCAGCATTAATTCCTTCTCTTTTGATCACCTTTAATAAAGTTTTAAAGAGTATTTTAACATCCAGTAAAAAACTGATATGGTCCACATACCACACGTCATAAGTAAATTTTTCATCCCAACTGATGGCATTTCTACCATTGACCTGTGCCCAACCGGTGATACCTGGTTTTACTTCGTGACGCCGGTTTTGAAAATCATTGTACAAATGTACATAATCTGTGAGTAGAGGGCGGGGGCCCACCAAACTCATATCACCTTTAATCACATTGAGTAATTGAGGTATTTCATCCAGTGATGTTTTTCGCACCCATTTTCCAACACCGGTTAAACGTTCCGCGTCGGGTAGTAATTTTCCATCAATACCTTTTTTGTCGTTCATGGTTTTGAATTTAATGATGTGAAAGTTACGGCTATGTCTTCCAGGACGGACTTGAACAAAAAACACCTTACCCCTGTTGGCGAAAAAAAGTATTATGTAAATGATGATAAAAACAGGAAATAAAACAATAAAACCTACACCGGCTAAAACAAAGTCAATTACAGGTTTAAGAAAGTTTTTATACATATTTTTTATGAAGAATTACTGTTTTTAATCTTAGCATGATAAAAGTACGGTTTTTATTTGTAGGGTAGAAACCAAGCTGAATTTATGCCAAATTAAGTTTGGTTTTCTTAGGTCTGTTCAACTAATTATTTTTAAGTCAACAAGAAATAATAGATCACAATCCAAACTCCTATAAAGAATAGTCCGGGATATAAAATTGATTTTACCTTTTTCATATCTTTTTTGATAATTAAAAGATATAGTACAACAACTACAAATACAGCAATGAGTCCGATGGGAATAAAAGGATACGTCATATTTTTTATTTAGTTTTTATCATTGAATTCTTTTTGATAGGCTACAAGGGTTTAGGTTATGATTTCTGCGTGGAAATTATTAGACTTAAAAATACTGAGTTTTGAGTTCACTTATAATAGGTCACCACTAAAACATCTTACTGTCTTACACTTCAATATTCTTATCATAAGGAATACTGTCCAGTATATGTTTGATAGCGGCTACACGAGCTTCGGTTTTACGGTTAGCTTTGATGATCTTAAAAGGGAAGTTGCCCTTTTCGGCATTTTCAAACATCAAGTCTTTATAGTGGGTATATTCATCCCACAAGCGTTGGGCATTTTCGTCTACCGGAGTCATTTTCCATACTTTAAGTGGGTTGTTTTTGATCTCTCTAAATCTTTTGGCTTGTTCACTTTTTGAGATTGACATATAGATCTTGACTAATCTGATACCCGATTCAACAATCATATTTTCAAAAGCATTTACCTGTTTCATAAAACGTTCATACTCTGATTTTGTACAGAAGGCATTTACCGGTTCTACCACAGCCCTGTTATACCAACTACGGTCAAAAAAAACAATTTCACCTCCTTTTGGTAATTGATTGACATAACGTTGAAAATACCATTGTGTATCTTCATCTTTGGTAGGTTTGGGGAGGGCGACAACCCTATATTGACGGGGGTTGAGCCTTTCTACGATTCTACGTATGGCGCCACCTTTACCAGCAGCATCTCTACCTTCAAAAATGATGACCACTTTTTCCTCATTCTGAATGACCCAGGTTTGTAATTTGATGAGGTCCTCTTGCAATTTTTTAATTTTATTTTCTGATCGGGCATGCCGAATGGCACGCTTGAGGTCATACATACCTTCTTTTTGAGATAATAATGAACGAAGTCCTTTGTTAGTATTAAGGATTTTTATTTCAGTATCAGTAAAATTATCAGAAGTTTTATGATTCATTTTGCATTAATTTTTAAAGTTGGCAGAACGGAAATAACGAATAACCACATTGGGGTCGGGGAGTATTGATACATCAGCTTTGTCTTTACCGTCGTATTCAAATTGTGAAAGCACATAACGCATACTTTCCAGACGAGCTGTATATTTTACATCGGTTTTAATGCTGATCCAGGGACTGTATGAAGTATGTGTTTTACTCATCATTTGCTCTTTGTAATAACTATACCTGTCCCATAGTTCTTGCCCTTTTTTATCTACGGGGCTGAATTTCCATCTTTTTACCGGATTTTCTAATCTAGACTGAAAACGACGCATTTGTTCCTCTTTAGTAATTGAAAACCAAAATTTTATGATGTGTACACCATCTTCCCGTAACATATGTTCAAATTCAGGTACCTGAATCATATATTCCTGATATTGTTTTTCGGTACAGAAGCCCATCACGGGTTCTACCACAGCCCGGTTATACCAACTACGATCAAAAAAAACAATCTCTCCCGGATTGGGTAATTGTTTGATATAACGCCTAAAATACCATTGGCCTTGTTCTACTTCGGTAGGTTTGTTAAGGGCAACCAAGCGCATAGAACGTGGATTGAGGTGTTCCATAAATCTACGGATACTGCCTCCTTTTCCTGCGGCATCCCTACCTTCAAATATAATGGCAACGCGTTTTTTATTCTTGTTAACCCATTGTTGAAATTTGACGAGTTCAGCTTGTAATGCGACCAAATCTTTTTCATATTCTAACCTGTTCAACACCTTTTCTCTTCCGTAATTTCCGTCTTTAAGAAATTTAATCAGGTTCTCTTGATTACCTGCTTTTTGAAAATCTTCTATCGTAATGAGTTTTTTATTGTCCATACCGTAAAATTTGCTCTAATATAAGAAATTAAACTCAAATGTTTTTTCAGGAATTGACATATTGTGATGTCCCATCCCCGGTTTTCTGTTAATATCAAGTTTTTTTGTGGGAGGTGAAATATAGGGAATACCTAATGCTAAACCTCTTAAAATAAATAATATACCAATAATTACCACAACATAAGGGATCAATTTATTAATTTTATTACGAACTTTAACAGACAGGAAGTTACCTGCCAAAATAACCCCTGTTAATAGCGGGCTGGTTCCTAAACCGAAAATAAACATATACAGCGCACCTAAGTAAGGATCACTCATCGCTATAGAACCTATCAAAGCCATATAGACTAGTCCGCATGGTAGAAAGCCATTTAAAAAACCAATGATGAATAGTTTTGAATTGGAAGGTTTGGATAAGTTATTTCCTAAAGATTGTTTGATCTTGTTGATAAAACCACCCACCGGCCTAAATAAATTGTACTTTGTCAAATAACGGGTAGGGAATACAACAGCCAATACCATTATAACTCCCATGATGATAGAGACATTTTGTTGCAATCCTGCTAAAGAAAGCCCTTTGCCTAAGAATCCAAATAGAAATCCCATTAAGGCATAGGTGATCATTCTGCCTAGGTGATAAAGTATTGATTGGAAAATAGCTTTTGATTTATTTGACCTGTCCACGGGTAGCATAATGGCAATGGGGCCACACATACCAATACAGTGAAAACTACCACCTAAACCTAACAATAGTGCTGATAATAACATAATTATAAATTAAATTTACTTTTGTATTGATAAGGTATGGTGTCGTAATCCCAATCTAACTTAAAAGAATACCTGCTTTTTCTTAATTCCTTACCCGGAATAAGATAAGATATACTGTCCAATGTCAAATCTTTTTCTATGTCAAATTTTTTATTTGCCAGACAATGCATGATAAGTTTTGCTTTGATCTTTTTGTGATCCATATCCTTAGGAAAATGAATCCAAAGCCCATCAGGAGTTACCATTAGGTTTATATTTTGTGTCAAAGCGGCTGCATTCTCACGGCGTTTTTCTTCTAATGGAAATTCCAAGTCTTCTTTGTAATACTCTTTTGATTCCATCGCATGATCTAATCTTGGATCAAAAAATGTCCTGAAAACAAAGCTTAAAATAAAAATTATAAAGATAAAAATGGCCAGTGCAATACCGTGCCCCCAGTTGAATTTTGAACGAGTCATAAAAGTTGATTTAAAATGCTCAATAATAAATAAGGTTGACAAATGTACAATTATTTTTAGTCTACAGTACTCAGTATTCAGTGCTCAGTATTCAGTGCTCAATATTCAGTCCTCAGTATTCAGCCCTCAGTCTGCAGACTTCCTTAAAAAAATTAGTCTAATTTCAACAATCTACCCGACGTCCAGGGTGCTTTATTTTGATTAAGTAATTTTTCTAATGCCGGAATATCATTTTCTAATAGTTGTTGCATGATATTAACAACCGGTGACAATTGATCTTTTATGATCTCATAACTTTGAATCTCATTTTGAGTAATGGGCCCTGTAGATTGGTTATGGATAAATATTACACGGTGTAACCTCGGTATGATAGCCATAGGTGCAGGTTGTGTTTCTTCATAACTGGCTTTGGGTTGTTCACCATGTAATTCCCAGTAAATCTTGTGTAAATCAGCTTTCATATCCTGTAATTTTCGCATGATATTTTTGGGGGTTCCTGCATGCGCTAAAGCTGTTTTTTGTAGGCTATTCACTTTTTGTGTGAGCTCATTATGTAGCGCGTCAACACCCCAAGTGACACGAGCCAAATCGGTTAATTTGGTCAAATGTGCTGCCAATGCTTCTTCGTCATTTATCGGTAAACTGGTGTTATGAAGCCGTTTTACTGTAAAACTTTCATTTTCAACTAAAGTTTTACTTCGGTTTTGGTCAATGAGCTCTATACGGATATTGTATTTGCCCGGAACGACCAAGATACCCCCTTTATCATTCTTGATGGGGTCAAATTTTTTAGCAGGCTTGTTGGGCCTTGGCCATAAATAACGTAAATTCCAATTGATACGTTGTATACCTTTGGCCGGTTTTTGAGTTATCTTTCGCATTTCATTTCCTTCCTTATCCGTTATGGTCGCTAACAAATATGCCGGCAGTTCATTTTTTTCTTCAAAGAGTGTCTTTGGTGTTGGTATAGGTATAGAGGATTTGCTTTTGATCAAATTTTTTTCTTTTTCGCGTCTTTGATCTTTGGTGCTTTTAGGAATGTCTTTTAAATATAAATAAAAATTGGCGCCATAATCCTGATTTTTAGCATTGTAGGGCATAGAACCTTCCGAATTGCCTCGTGCATTGGGTATATAAAGTAGGGCATCCTTTACGGGGAAAAGATGTGATTCTTTATTCAAGAAGGATTCATTGAGCACTCTCAATGGGCTGTAATCATCCAAAATGTAAATACCACGGCCAAATGTTCCTAATATCAGGTCATTTTCTCTGGGATGAATCACTATATCACGAACAGAAATAGTAGGAATACCCGCTTTGAGTTGTGTCCATTTTTCACCACCATTGACAGAGAAAAACACCCCAAATTCAGTGCCTACAAAAAGTAAATTTGGGTTGATGTGGTCTTGTTCTATGGTATGAACGGTTCCATTTTCAGGTAGGTTACTACTTATGGATTTCCATGTTTTGCCTTTGTCGTTGCTTTTGAGTATGTAAGGTTTAAAGTCATCTCGTTTTCTGTTGTCAAAAGAAGCGAAAACTACATTGGCATCGTGTTTTGAAGCTTGAATATCACTTACATAAGTGTATTCCGGTACGTTTTTAAAATGGGAAGTTGTTTGCCAGTCTTTGCCATTATTTTGGGTCATTTGGATCAATCCGTCATCGGTGCCTACATAGAGCAAACCTTCCTGAATTTCTGATTCATCCAAAGCAACAGCCATCCCATAAAGTGAGGTAGATACATTTTTAGCCACAGCGTCTACACTCCAGTAACGTCCCATCACAGGCCATTTGTCTCTCGGTAAATTTCTGCTGATATCACTACTAATGGATTCCCATGAGTTGCCGCGGTCGTCACTTTTGTAAACTTTATTTCCGGCAATGTAAAGTCTATGTTTGTTATGGGTACTTAAGATAAAAGGTGTATTCCAGTTCCATTTGATCGTGTTTTCATCTTTATTTGGTAGTGGTTTAATAGCAATTTTTTCACCACTTTTTTTATCATATCTGTATAAGTTTCCGTATTGATATTCGGAATATATAATATTGGGATCCTCAGGGTCAACAGCTTGCCAGTATCCATCTCCACCAAGGGTGACAATCCAATCTGCCTTGCTGATGCCATTGGTATAGATGGTTTGTGAGGGGCCTCCAAAACTATTGTTGTCTTGCGTTCCGCCATAAATATTATAAAAAGGTTTGTCATTATCTACGTTAATACGATAAAATTGCACAACAGGTAAATTGGTTTTATGAATAAATTCTTTTCCACCGTCAAAGGTTTCATAAATACCACCATCGCTACCTATCATATAGTGTTTGGTGTCATCAGGGTCTATCCATAAGGCATGGTCATCGACGTGTCTTTTCTTTGTTGATATTTTTTGCCAGGTTTTACCGGCATCATGTGACACTTTAGAATAAGTCTCTGTGGCATAGATAGTATGGATATCTTTGGGGTCACAAACAATTTCTCCATAATACTGGCCACTGGTATTGTAATCACTCATTTTATTCCAGGATTCACCTTGGTCAGTTGATTTAAAAAAGCCACCTTTATCCATAGCTGCTTCGACCATTAAATACACGGTATTATGGTCTACCGGAGAAATGGCTATACCCATACCTCCTTTGTCCACTTTGGGTAATCCACTGGTAATTTTTCGCCAGTTTTCACCACCATCGGTAGATTTATAGAGATTGCTTTCCGGGCCACCGCCAATACGTATATGTACATGCCGGCGCCTTTGCTCGGAAGTGGCATACATCAAATCGGGATTTACCGGATCGATGACAACATTATTGACACCCGTATTTTCACTTATGTTTAATACTTTTTTCCAGTTTTTACCGCCATCGGTTGTTTTATAAAGCCCTCTGTCTCCACCGGGTCCCCAAACAGAACCTTCGGCTGCCACAAATACTATATTGGAATCTCTCGGGTCAATGGCAATCATGCCTATTTGACGTGATGCTTTTAAGCCCATATTTTTCCATGATTTACCGCCATCCATGGTTTTGTATACGCCATCACCGTAACTCACCGAACGCTGGTGGTTGTTTTCGCCGGTTCCGGCCCAAACCACATTAGTATTGTTGGGATCCATTTTTAAACAACCGATAGCATAGGAACCGTATTTATCAAAAACAGGTTTGAAAGTCGTTCCGTTATTGACAGTTTTCCATATACCACCTGAAGCGACACCTACATAATATTCACTGTGATTAGTAGGGTTAACAGCAAAATCTGCAATTCTACCCGAACTAAATGCCGGTCCGATACTACGAAATTTAAGCCCGCTCACAGCCTGCGCTATAGGGTCTTTGTCTTTTTTATCTTTGTCATCATCCTGAGCGAAAGCTTGTAAACTTATGAGTATAAATAAAATGAAATATAAATGTGAAAAGCGCATAACTGATAATTTTAAATCCTAAAGAATAGGGCGCAGCATGAAGCTACTTTGGTTAAGTAAAATAAATCCAAAAGTAGTAAAAATAGTATTGACAATATAAAAAATGATAATCAATTAAGTTTCCCGCCATCCCGAAGTTTCGGGAGTAGCCGTGAGCGTTATTTTTTATTAATAAGTTTTATTAATTTCTTATAACTATTGTGTCCAAAAATACCATCAGATATCATTCCTTGACTTTTTTGAAATGCTTTAATTGCATTCAGTAAATCATTTTCGTATTGGTCGTTTATTTTACCCTTATAGAAACCCGCAATCGCAAGCTTTTCTTTAAGTGTTGCAATAGTTATATTAAAATCTTTTAGATAAATCGTATTTAAAACTATTATTTTATTTGAACGCTCTTCCTCTGTGAGCATGTTTAAGTAAATTTGGTATCCTTTAATCAGTTCATCACGAATTTCACCGAAGTTGTCATCAACTCTTTTTACTTTATCATAAGCACTGTCAAATTCGTTTTTGATGACTTCTTGTAATTCTTCCTTTGTTTGCTCAATAACTTCTTGTTGCTTTTCTAAACCTTCTTCGAGTTTTAATTTAATATCTTGAAAAGTAATCTCTTTGATATATGGCAGAAAAAAGGCTGCGATAATCACTAAAAACCAATATAAACTCTGTAAAGGAGGTTCTTTTCCAAAAATTGTATAGAAAAACATAAAAAAGCCAATGAGAGCGAGTAAATAGGGAAGTCTCTTGAAAAGTGTTTTTAGTTTGTCATTTGAATTCTGTTCCATAATCAAGTAATATTTAGTTTGCTCTGCTAAGTTACGGAATAGAATAACACAAATTGTTTGTATAAGTAAATTGACTTATACTATTATTATGGTGTGTCTTTACTGCTTGACGAAGTTTCCTGCTATGGGTGAACAAGTCTAACTTTTAAGTATAGAAAATCTGTAGCACCACGAATCTTTCATGGGGCAATATTTACCTTTTTTCTTTACCACACATGAGGACACGTTCGGCAGCTGAGCAAAGACTCTGCTGTATCAAATCTCTCCACTCCACTCTCGAAGTTTCGGAAGTTTCGGTCGAGATGACATTAGTTTAAACCTTTCAGGTAGTATTTTTTAAAATTTATAAAAATACTATTTCAATATACTTTTAGAGATTACCAATCTTTGTACCTGATTTGTTCCTTCATAGATCTGGCAGAGTTTGACATCGCGCATGATCTTTTCTACCGGATAATCCTTGGAATAACCATCACCACCCATTACCTGAACAGCATCGGTAGCTACTTCCATGGCGATATCAGAACCGTATAGTTTTGCCATGGCTGAGTACATCGAAGCGGCTTTTTCTTTTGATTCATAGGCCCAGGCAGCACGATAGTTCATCAATCTTGAGTTTTCGAGCTTCATGGCCATTTCTGCTAACATAAAACCAATGGCTTGAAGTGATGCAATAGGTTTCCCAAATTGCACTCTATTTTTGGCCCAGTCTCTGGCTATTTCATAGGCTGTTCGGGCAGCCCCTAAACTTAGTGCGCCTACACCGGTTCGGGTACGGTCAAAAGTTTTCATGGCTATTAAGAATCCATGCCCTTCGTCACCAATTCTGTTTTTAATTGGGATCTCTACATTGTTAAATATAATTTCATTTTGAACAGAGGCACGTTGTCCCATTTTTTGCAAGCGCGGTTTTATTTCAATACCCGGAAAATCTTTATGAACTAAGAAAGCGCTAAGGCTTCTAGCTCCTCTACTGGGGTCTGTTAGAGCAAATACGGTAAAATAAGTAGCGACCTCAGCATTGGTAATAAATCGTTTATGCCCATTTAAGATGTATTTATCTCCTTGTAAAATGGCTGTTGATTTGATACCGGCGACATCAGATCCGGCATTGGGTTCTGTTAAACAATAGGCTGCCACAGCTTTATTTTCCACTATTTCGCCAAAAACGCGGTCTTTTTGTTCGTCATTTCCTGCAAGGAACATAGGTGTCAATGCCAAGGTAGTGGCATCGATACAAATACCTATTCCTGCACATCCCGCCCCTAATTCTTCAGATTGAATAGCCACGTCGATCATGCTAAATCCTTGACCTCCATATTTTTTGGGCATGGGCCCATTCATGATATTCTCATCATAGGCTGCTTTGACGATTTCCCATGGAAACTCTGCTAATTCATCATATTTTACGCGGTTTGGGACAATCCATCTATCTGAAAAGTCTTTGTATTTTTCTTTTATAGCCAATTGTTCTTTGGTGAGTGAAAAGTCTATCATAATCTTTTGTTTATGTTATTGTAAAATGAAAATTCAAGCTTCTAAAATACAATATTAAATTCAAAAATTTCTGATAAATGACAGTTTATCTATATTTTCTCCTTTAATATAGCTCCTGTAAATGACTCTTTGTTTTTAACTAAGTCTTCTGGGGTGCCTTGAAATAGTAAGTTGCCCCCATTTTTTCCACCTTCAGGGCCTAGATCGATGATATAATCGGCTACTTTGATGAGGTCGAGATTGTGTTCGATGACGACAATAGTGTGGCCTTTTTCCAGAAGTGCGTTGAAAGAAGCAACTAACTTGTTGATGTCATGAAAATGTAACCCGGTGGTAGGTTCGTCAAAAATAAAGAGTTTTTTATCTGCATTGATACCTTTCGATAGAAAAGAGGCCAGCTTGATACGCTGGGCTTCTCCCCCGGAAAGGGTCGCGGAGGCTTGCCCCAATTGTACATAGCCTAAACCTACGTCCATTAGGGGTTGTAGCTTGTTTACAATTTTATCTTGTTGGTGGAGTTCAAAAAAAGCAATGGCTTCTTCGACGGTCATTTCTAGAATATCATTGATATTTTTTTCGTGAAAAGTGACTTCAAGAATTTCTTTTTTAAAACGCTTGCCATCACATACTTCACAGGTGAGGTGTACATCGGCCATAAATTGCATTTCAATAGTCACTTCACCTTCACCTTTGCAGTTTTCACAACGACCACCATCCACATTGAAGGAGAAATATTTTGGGCTGTAGTTTCGTATCTTGGATATCTTTTGATCTGAAAAAAGGGTCCGGATATCATCATAGGCTTTGATATAGGTAACAGGGTTAGAACGTGAAGAACGTCCGATGGGGTTTTGGTCTACATATTCTACAGACCTGATGGAATCAAAGCTACCTTCCAAAGTAGTAAATTGACCCAGTTTGTTTCCATAATTGCCAAGGTGTTTTTGCATGGCCGGGTATAAAATGTTTTTAACAAGTGTGCTTTTCCCACTTCCCGAAACACCGGTAATCAATGTTAAGCTATACAGGGGTATGGCCACATCAATGTTTTTTAAGTTATGTTCACGTGCGCCTATGATTTTGATATAATCGGTTGATTTTCGTCTTTTTGCAGGTAGTTTTATTTGTTTTTTACCGGTGAGGTATTGCGCTGTAAGACTATCTGACGGTAAGATATCTTTCATTTCTCCTTCAGCTACTATTTCACCTCCAAAAGTACCTGCTTCGGGACCTATATCAATGATGTAATCGGCTTCTTGTATCATCTCTTCGTCATGTTCTACTACAATGACCGTATTACCGAGGTCTCTTAGATTTTTAAGTACATTTATGAGGCGTTTGGTATCTCTAACATGTAACCCAATGCTGGGTTCATCTAGAATATACATAGAGCCTACTAAGCTACTACCGAGAGAAGTTGCGAGGTTGATTCGCTGGCTTTCCCCTCCTGAAAGGGTATTGGAATTTCGGTTTAGTGTCAGATAACCTAAACCTACATCATTTAGAAAGCTGAGCCTGGAATTGATCTCGATCAACAATCTTTTGGCAACTTCTTTTTCATAAGTGCTGAGTTTGATATGTTTGAAAAAGTTTGTCAATTCATCTATAGGCATATCTACCAATTCGGTGATATTTTTGTGGTTTATTTTAACATAAGTTGCTTCTTTTCGTAAACGTTTACCATGACAAACCGGACATTTGGTTTTACCTCTATATCTTGAGAGTAATACCCTGTTTTGAATTTTGTAAGCTTTGGCTTCCAATTTGTTGAAAAAATTATGGATGCCTTCAAAATTTTTAGTGCCTTCCCAGATGAGTTGTTTTTGCTCTTCAGTTAATTGATACCAGGGCTTATGAATGGAAATACCATATTCTTCGGCATGTTTAATAAGTGGATTTTTATAAGATTGATATTTTTCTGTTCGCCAAGGAGCGATACAGTTTTCATATATACTAAGCGCGGTATTGGGTATGACTAAATCTTCATCAATGCCTATTACATTACCGTAACCTTCACATTTTGGGCAGGCACCGTAGGGATTGTTAAAACTAAAAAAATGTACATTGGGTTCTATAAATTCTTGACCATCCAACTCAAATTTATTGCTAAACTCTTTTTGCTTGGAATTATCCGGGTTAAATAAAAGGCAAACTCCTTTTCCTTCAAAAAAGGCCAATTGGATGGCATCGGCCAATCGGTGGTAAAAATCCACTGTATCTTTTAAGACCAATCTTTGAATGACCAAGAATACCTCCTTTTCATCAAAATCTGTAAATTCTTCTATCCGGTATATTTTTCTTTTAGAAAAAACACGCGCATAGCCTTGTTGTATGAGTACTTTTAGGGTTTTTTCCAAACTTCGGTTGTCGTCAAGATGAATGGGTGCCAATAGTAATAACTTGCTATTTAAATCCAGTTTTTTTACATAGGCCAGCACATCTTTAATGCTGTCTTTTTTGACTTCCTCACCGGATATGGGCGAGTATGTTTTCCCAATTCGGGCGTAAAGTAATTTGATATAATCATAGATCTCTGTGCTGGTACCTACGGTAGAACGTGCGTTTGAGGTATTTACTTTTTGTTCAATAGCAATGGCCGGTGAGATCCCTTTAATGTAATCTACTTGCGGTTTATGAAGTTTTCCGAGAAATTGTCGTGCGTAGGAGGAAAGACTTTCTACATACCTACGTTGCCCTTCGGCATATAGGGTGTCAAATGCTAGACTAGATTTTCCGGAACCGGATAACCCGGTAATTACGACCAATTTATTACGGGGTATGGCGACATCAACATTTTTAAGGTTGTGCATACGCGCACCTTTGATAAGGATATGGGTTTTGGGGTTATATGCCTCTAGGTTTTTTGTCATTTTTTCAAGAGGCAAAAATACGGGAATTATTTATTTAGTTGGATCATTACTCCAACCAATATTTGATTAGGCCTGTGGTCCAATTGGAAATTTTCATTGACAAATTCGGAATTGGTAATTTCTAAAGTTTGTTCGGATAAACCTTTCTCCCAACGAACATCCAGTTTTACTTGACCAAGATCAAGCCCTAAGCCGATATGTAAGCCTGTGGTAATTTCATCATAGTTAAAATCGTAATTTGCAATAGAAAAGTTTTCAGAGAGAATGTATTGAAAATCAGGGCCTGCATAAATATACAAGGGGTCTAATATGCTGTAACCTAATAAAACAGGTACATCAATTTTATGTGTTGATAATTCATAATCTGGACTATGGTCAAAATTATTATTGAATTTTGTATAGTAAATCTCGGGTTGTAAAAACAAGTCTCCCATATGTAGCTTTGCCCAAAAACCTACATGGTATCCTATGAGTGTTCTTGAATGATAGGTATTTTCTAGATTTTCATTATTAAATTCTTCCAAGTTGCCGCTAAAATTGTAATTGACCCCTCCCTTAATACCGGCATCCAGTATCTGAGCATTAAGATTATAAGCGATCAATAACAATAATAAACCTATATATTTCATCTTATAAATTTTAATTAATATATTAAAAATCACCCTGCAACAAACTCAGGGTGGAATGTAATAGCCATTTAAATATTTTATGATTTATTTAATGTCCTTTAATGACTATTTCACGATCGTATTTTTCTAAATAACGTAGAAAACTATTTTTTATTTGACATTGACTTCAAACATAGTTTTATTTTCTAATTTCCCAGTTAGTTTATCATTAATATTTACTTTACCTACTCCTGCAGGTGTGCCGGTAAAGATGATATCCCCAATCTTCAAAGTCATAAAAGTAGAGATGTAAGCTATCAGTTCATCAATTTTCCATAGCATCTGAGAAGTAGTAGCTTCTTGAACGAGTATGTCATTTTTATATAGTGAAAAATGAATATTATTAATATTTTTATACTGCTCAACCGGAACAAATTTACTGATTACAGCACTGTTGTCAAAAGCTTTAGCTTTTTCCCAGGGAAGGCCTTTGTCCTTTAATTTATCCTGTAAGTCCCTCGCTGTAAAGTCAATACCGAGTCCTATTTCATTATAATACCTATTTGCAAAAGAAGTATCAATGTGTTTGCCAAGTCGATTGATCTTTACTAAAATTTCCACCTCATAGTGTATTTCATCAGAAAACTCTGGAATATAAAAAGGATGATTTTTGGGTAAGACAGCTGAATCTGGTTTACAAAATAATACCGGTTCAGTAGGTTTCTCGTTTTGAAGTTCATCAATATGTTTTGTATAATTTCTTCCTACACAGATGATTTTCATAGGTTAGCTTTTAAAAAATCAAAAATAAAGGATTTATCTTATATTGGCTGTCTAAATTAAAGTTAAAAAATGGACAAAATAAGATGTGAATGGGTAGGTAATGATCCGCTTTATATAAGCTATCATGATGAAGAATGGGGCGTACCTGTAAAAGAAGATCAAAAATTGTTTGAATTTTTAATTTTAGAGACCTTTCAAGCTGGATTAAGTTGGCTGACAGTTCTAAAGAAAAGAGATAATTTTAATAAAGCTTTTGACAACTTTGATTTTAATAAAATGGCAACCTACGATGACAAGAAAATTCAATCTTTGTTGGGAGATAGTGGTATTATACGCAACAAATTAAAGATTAATGCCGCAGTAAGCAATGCTCAGGCATTTATTGACATAAGAGAGGAATTTGGTACTTTTTCAAAATATATCTGGCAATTTGTTAATCATAAACCTTTACAGAATGCTTGGAAAAAAATGTCTGAAGTACCATCAAAAACATCTTTATCAGATCATATTTCGAAAGACCTGAAAAAAAGAGGTTTTAAGTTTGTGGGGTCAACAGTTATTTATGCCCATATGCAGGCAACCGGTATGGTCAATGACCATACTACAGATTGTTTTAGGT
>JANTFO010000034.1 GCA_024763365.1 Flavobacteriaceae bacterium | reverse complement strand
AACTTCAAAATACCAAGATCAATACGATCAAAGGAATCTCCAAGATACAAATACAGATATCCCTAAAACAAGAATTTGAGCGGCAGGTGAAGGTTTAATGGGTGATATGTAGTCTTTGTTCTTTTCTCCTGTTTCTTGTCTCCTATTTCTAGTTCATTTTGTTGATTTCCGGCACTGGCCTGCAGGTAGGTTCTGGCTTTCAATTGCTATATCAAAAAACCCACCTGATTCAGTTCAAGCGGGTCTTTTCAAAAATATCTTTTAGTGGTTTTTACCTCCTTCCCATATAGATCAATACATAGTAAAAAAGCGTGGCTAAAGCACCTACGGCGGCTACTACATAAGTACGGGCAGCCCATTTCAAGGCGTCTTCCGCACCGGCTTGTTCTTGAGAAGTAAGCATATTTTTATGCTCCAACCAGGCTAATGCTCTGTTACTGGCATCGTATTCTACCGGTAAAGTGACAAAGGAAAAAACGACTGTAAAGGCAAAAAAGATAATACCCAATAATAGAAGTTGCGGAAAAGTATTCACTAAAAATATACCACCCAAAAGGGCAAATTGTGCCAATCTTCCGGTTATACTTACAGTAGGGACCATTTTGGAACGGAATTGAAGCCAAGAGTATGCCTGAGCGTGTTGTACCGCATGGCCTACTTCATGGGCAGCTACAGCAGCCGCAGCAGCATTACGTTCATTATATACAGCTTCACTTAAGTTTACCGTTTTATCTTTAGGGTTATAATGATCTGTCAAACGACCCATGGTGGAAATTACTTTCACGTCATAGATGCCGTTATCAGCTAACATTTTTTCTGCAATTTCTTTACCGGACATGCCGTTTTGTAAATGAACTTGAGAGTATTTTTTAAACTTATTTTTTAATTGATTTTGAACCATCCAGCCAACTAAGGCGATAATTCCAAATAATATATATCCAAATAGCATGATTAAATTGATTTTTATATTGCGTTAAATGTATTAAAAGTTTTAAAATTCCCTATTTTTACTACATGAATTATTCCATAATTTTTTTGGAGCTTTGGAATTACTCAGTATTTGAGATGAGTTCAAGGCTAAAAAAATTTTTAACCCCCAGCAACCTTCAGATTATGAGGACTTTATATTTAAGACAACGAAGAAATCACTCATCTGTTGGAAGATAATATACGAATTTAATTATAATTAAAATTATTTATTCAGCGCTTCAAAATTGACAAAATGACACAACATCCTCATATATTAATCATCTATACAGGTGGTACGATTGGTATGGTAAAAGACTATAATTCCAATGTATTAAAAACATTCAATTTTGATAATATTTATCAAAAAATTCCGGAATTGAACCTGTTGCAATGTAGCATTTCATCGGTATCGTTTGATAAACCCATTGATTCCAGTAATATGAAACCTTACTATTGGAACCAAATTGCCCAAATTATCGAGGATTATTATAATGAAGTTGATGGTTATGTGATTTTACATGGTTCTGACACTATGTCCTATACAGCCTCAGCTATCAGTTTTATGTTAAAGAATTTAGGTAAGCCGGTTATATTTACCGGTTCACAGTTACCGATAGGTGATTTACGGACAGATGCAAAAGAGAATCTAATAACTGCTATAGAAATTGCTGCTTTCCAAGAAAATGACGAACCAATGATTCAGGAAGTATGTATTTATTTTGAATATAAATTATACAGGGCTAACCGAACAACCAAATTAAGTGCAGAACAATTCGAAGCTTATGATTCCCCTAATTACCCAATTATAGCTGAAAGCGGGGTGAGTTTGAAATTTAATAAAAATACCCTAAAAAGAGACAAAAATGAACTTGCTTTTAGCCTACAAAGAATCTTACCCCATAAAATTTTGCTCATCAAACTCCATCCTGGTCTTACAAAAGATTGTCTTTCACATATGTTAAAAATACCTGAGTTAGAAGGTGTTGTTTTAGAGGCTTATGGTTCTGGAAATGCCCCTACAGATGAATGGTTTTTAAATAATATGAAGAGCATTGTAAATAAGGGCATTCCTGTCATTGATATCACACAGTGTGTGGGGGGAAGTGTTATCATGGGAAAATATGAAACCAGTGCGGAATTAGTAAATATAGGTTTGATTAATGGATATGATATCACCACTGAATCTGCAATCACCAAATTAATGTATTTATTAAGTAGTAATATTCCAAAGGAAGAAATCAAATATCATTTTGAGAAACCTATTCGTGGAGAGATGACGGTGGGGAGATAGGATAGTAAAAAGTAAAAAGTAAAAAGTAAAAAGTAAAAAGTAAAAAGTTGGAAGTCAGAAGCTCGAAGTCAAAACTTTTTTCATGGCAGCCGCTTTTATCTGGCATTCTTCATATTCTTTATCAGCTTCTGACAGTGCTGTAATAGCACCGCCAACTGAAAAGGAAATATTTTTATTTGATTTGTTATAAAGTATACTTCTTATCACGACATTAAAATCAAAATCTCCATCAGGGGTAAAATAACCTATAGCACCAGAGTATAGGCTTCTTTTGTGTACTTCCAATTCTTCAATGATTTCCATAGTACGAATTTTAGGAACGCCTGTCATACTCCCCATGGGGAATAGATTTTTTATAATTTCAACCGGATCTTTTCCTATGGCAACCTTTGATACTACTGTTGAGATCAATTGATGCACTTGTTTGAACGTGTATGCCTGACAGAGTTCTTCCACTTTGACAGAATTAGGTAGGGCGGTTTTCGACAGGTCATTTCTCACCAGATCTACTACCATAATATTTTCTGCTCTTTCTTTAATGTCTTCTAACAACATGCGTTTTAGTTCATCATCTTTACTTGCATCTTGGCATCTTTTGGCTGTGCCTTTAATAGGTTGAGAAATGATTTTTTGCGCTTCTTTTCTTACAAATCTTTCAGGTGATGCAGAAAGGGCATAAAGATGTTTTTGTTTTAAAAAACATGAAAAGGGTGCCCGGGAAATCTCATTTAGTTTGGTGTATATTTTCAAAGGATCAATAGTCGAATTTTCAGCAAAAAATTCCAGACAATAATTAGTTTCATAGGTATCTCCTCTTTGAATATAATCTTGTAGTTTTTGAAAATTTTGATTGTATTGATTTTGTCCTTGATTTTGTGAGATTGTCCAATGATTAGATGTATGGTTTTTTGATATTTCTGATTGCAGTATGGCTTTTATGTCTGTTTCTAAAGAGGTTTTGTAATTTGGAATATATAAGGTTTTGAGCTTGTTTTTTTTAAGAATAAATATTTTCTTAGGCTGAAAGAAAAATAAATCAGAAAAACCCAATCGATCTGTGTTTGTGGAAGTTAGTTTTTCGAGGTCATTCTTAAGATCATAACTCAGATATCCAAAAAGATAGTCCTGCGTTTTTTTTCTGAAATCACTCAGCTTTTGAAAAGCATTGTGATACGAGCTGTCAATTTTTGATTCAATTCCTACTGCTAGTAATGCTTCAAAGGAAGAATATTTTTGTGGGTAAAAATTGCTGTCCATCCATACAAAATTTTCAAAATGATTTGCCCAGGATAAGAGTTTTGATTTAATTGAAACAGGGTCTACCAGAATTTCTTTCTGTATTCTTACCATCTTAGATTTTTCTGTTTACCACATAGTTAATCATAAATTCTAAAGCTTTTTTATTTTCAGAATCCGGAAATTCATGGAGCAGCTCTAATGCTTTTTGTTGGTATTCCCACATTTTTTGTTGGGTATATTCAATACCGCCTTTTGCTTTTACAAAGGCAATCACTTCTTTGACTCTTTTTCTACTTTTATTATGATTTTTGATGGAGTTGATCAGCCATCTTTTTTCTTTTTTATCCGATTGGTTTAAGGCATATATCAGGGGTAAAGTCATCTTTTGCTCCTTGATATCTATACCTGTGGGTTTCCCTATTTTATCATCGGTGTAGTCAAACAGGTCATCTTTTATCTGGAAGGCCAAACCAATAGTCTCGCCGAAATGTTTCATTTTTTCAATGGTAGTTTTGCCGGCATTGACAGATGCCGCTCCAATGGCAGTACATGAGGCGATCAATGAAGCAGTCTTTTGACGGATTATATCGAAATAAACCTCTTCAGTGATATCCAGTTTACGAGCTTTTTCAATTTGTAATAATTCCCCTTCACTCATTTCTCTTACAGCAGTTGAGATTAATTGTAAGATATCATAATCCTCATGGTCTACGGAAAGTAGCACACCTCTTGAGAGCAGGTAATCACCTACTAGAACGGCAATTTTATTTTTCCACAAAGCATTGATAGAGAAAAAACCACGCCTTTTATTGCTATCGTCTACTACATCATCATGAACCAATGTCGCCGTATGAATTAATTCTATAATGGAAGCACCCCTATAGGTACGTTCATTTACTTTCCCATCCGATACTATTTTGGCTGTAAGAAACACAAACATTGGCCGCATTTGCTTACCTTTTCTACGGATAATATAATCCATAATTCGGTTAAGTAGTGGTACTTTTGTTTGCATGGATTGTTTGAACTTTTGTTCAAAAATATCCATTTCATCCCGAATAGGTGCTTTGATTCTTTCAATTGGCTTCATTCAAAACAAAAGTACATTATTTTTCAAATATTCATCCTATTTTAATACATCTCTTATTCTTTATTTAAAAGGTTTTGTAATAATTAGTAATAAAGCTTTGATAGCTTACGGTAAAACCTATTTTATCAGAATTTTACAAAGGAATTTCTTTGTTAATATTGTATAAATATATGCGTAATTGCTTCATTCTAAAGTCTTTTTTCACTAAATTAGCTTGTTTATAAATTTAAAAAACAGAATCCTATGTACGACAAGAAATCAGATTTAGCAGGACCTGGCATTAGCACTTATGCAGAGGTGAAAAAGATCTTACCGGATGATTATCATGCCTTGTTACCACCATTGAAAAGAATGGAAGCACTCTACTTGGTTAAAGAGTATATAGAAAAGGGGCTGGCAGAGGCACTGAATCTACAAATGGTACAAGTTCCACTTATTGTTAGTAAGGATAGTGGGGTGAATGATTATTTGGATCGTGACGGTTCCAGAACCCCTGTAGATTTTCCTGCAGGATTGGGTTTACCTAAGAGAATTGAAGCTCAGGTAGTTCAGGCTGCAACCAAATGGAAAAGAATGGCATTGGCACAGTTTGATTGTAAAGTAGGGCAGGGAATAAATACAGATATGCGAGCCGTAAGAAAAGATTATTTTTTAGATCATGACCACTCTTCCTATGTTGATCAATGGGATTGGGAGAAAAGAATTAAAGAAGAGGACAGAAACTTAAATTATTTAATAGATACTGTCAAACGAATTTGGAAAGTGATCAGAGGAGCAGGTGTGATGATACGTGAAAAATTTCCTGAATTACATGATCCCAGATATCCTGATTTCCCAGAAGAATTAAAAATTATTCATGCAGAAGAGATACTCGAAATGTATCCTGATCTGCCCAGAAAGCAGCGGGAAACAAAGTTAATTCAAGAATATCCGGCTGTATTCATTATTGGAATTGGTAAAGTACTTAAAGACGGTTATCCACACGAGATGAGAGCAGCAGATTACGACGATTGGATTACACCTACTATAGTGAAAAACGAACAACAGATGTATGGGCTAAATGGGGATATTTTAGTGTGGAACCCTGTTACAAAAAGACGACATGAATTGACTTCAATGGGAATAAGAGTGACCAAAGAAACTATGAAAAAGCAATTGGAAATTTCTGGACAACTCGATTTTCTCAATCTGCCCTATCATAAAGCTATTTTGAATGATGAGATTCCATTGAGTATAGGTGGCGGTATAGGGCAGGCTCGTACATATATGTATTTGCTAAGAACAGCTCATCTGGGAGAAGTTACAGTATCTATTTGGCCGGATGAACTAAAAAAGATATGTGCAGAAAAAAATATATTTGTACTTGAATAGTTAATCGTAGATCATCCGATGACTCGTTGTCATCGGATGATTAAAAATTAGTTTAATATATTTCGAAATGAGACTAAACTTAATATTTATTGCACTTATTTTTTCAGCTTGTAGTAGCACTCAGAAAACAGTTCAACCCACTGTTGATGAGGATGGAAATTTAGTGGGGATTGTGCATAAAGCAGATTTTCAACAATCACTTTTCCAAATATGGTTCGAGGAAGGGTATAACTCTTATATGCCTAATAGTGAGACCGTTAATAGTTTAAAACCCTTGTTTAAAAATATTGAGATCAAGGCTGTGATGGGAACTTGGTGTAGTGATAGCCGTAGAGAAGTACCACATTTTTATAAAATACTGGATGAGTCGAATGTTAAAAGTAAAAAGTTAACAATGATTGCCGTGGATCGTACGAAAAATACCCCAACTAACGAGACAGGTGATTTGAATATCACACGGGTGCCTACATTTATTTTCTATAAAAATGGGGTTGAAATTAATAGAATCGTAGAATATCCCATACACTCTTTGGAAGAGGATATGTTACAAATATTGTCGGGAAAAACTTATAAGCACGCTTATTTAGAAGAATAATTTAAGACCCTTGCAAAAAAGGTAAAAAAACTGGAACGAAACGCATTCTGCTTCAATATTCTTCGTTATCAAAATTTTTTAATCCTCATTATCAATAAGATAACTGCGTTAAAAAAATTTCTCTAGCCTTGAATATTTTTGTATAATGCTTTTTGCAAGGGTCTTAATTTATTTACCTTTTACAGTGTCGGTATAAGTTTTTAAAATATTTTCTCTGTAATCGGGATGTGCAATACGTGCCAGTGCGTCAACTCTATCTTCAATGGTTTTGCCATATAAATTGGCAACCCCATATTCCGTAACCACATAGTGAACATGTGCACGAGTCGTTACAACACCTGCACCTGGTTTTAAGAAGGGTACAATACGGCTATCACCTCTGTTAGTAACAGACGGTAATGCGATGATAGCTTTTCCACCGTCACTTAATGAAGCCCCCCGGATAAAATCCATTTGACCACCTACACCGCTATACATACGTGTACCAATAGAATCAGCACAGACCTGTCCCGTTAAATCAACTTCAATCGCAGAATTAATAGCAACCATCCGTGGGTTTTGGCGAATCATATATACATCGTTGACATAATCAGCTTCTCGCATTTCTATAAAAGGATTATCATCTACATAATCGTATAACTTTCTTGATCCCATCAAAAAAGTAGCCATAGCTCTCCCAGGGCTTACACCTTTATAATTTCCATTAATAACATCTTTAAGAATCAAATCTATAACCCCGTCGGAAAACATTTCAGTATGAAGCCCTAAATTTTTATGATTGCCCAATCTGTGTAATACCGCATTTGGAATATTACCTACCCCCATTTGAAGTGTACTTCTGTCTTCGATTAATTCAGCAATATAATCGCCTATTTTTTGTTCCACATCAGATGGTGTGCCTTTTTGATGTTCCATGATAGGTTCATCTACTTCCACAAAGGTATCTAACTCTGAAATATGGATGATACCGGCACCGTGTGTCCGGGGCATTTGCGGGTTAATTTGAGCGATAACATGTTTTGCTGCATCAATGGCTGCTAAAGTTGCGCCAATAGTCACCCCGAGAGAACAATAACCGTGCTTATCAGGGGGAGATACTTGAATCAATGCAACATCTAATGGTACAATGCCTTTTTTGAACAATAAAGGTAATTCACTCAAGAAAACAGGTGTATAAGAACCATTCCCGGCTTGTAAAGTATGCCTTACATTGCCACCAATAAAGAATGAATTTACATGAAAGCTGTTTTTATATTTTGGATCAGCATAGGGTGCTACACCTTCTATATGTAAATGACAAACCTCTACATTTCTTACTTCATCGTGTCTTTCAGACATGGCTTTGATGAGTGCTTGTGGAGCTGCAGCCCCCATTTGGATGTAAACTCTATCATTAGATTTGATAATCTTGGCCGCTTCTTCGGGTGTTTTGGATTGGTACATGATTGATTTTTTATTGTGTCGCAAAGGTAGTTTTTTGACTTTGAGAAAAACCTGTTAAAAGTCATTTTGAGAGAAATCATTTGTGTAGTATTTGGTTTGTTATTAGGACTTTGAATACTTTGTTTTTGTACGTAATACTACTACCTTTGCATCCTTAATTTTTTGATAATGATCAAACTAAAGAATAGAGAAGAAATTGAGTTGATGAGAGAAAGTGCCCAACTGGTATCTAAAACATTGGGTTTAATGGCAAATGAAATAAAACCGGGGGTAACAGGCTTACATTTAGATAAGTTGGCTAAAGAATTCATAGTAGACCATGGTGGTATACCCGGTTTTTTGGGTTTATACGATTTCCCAAATACTTTATGTATTAGTCCCAATGCGCAAGTGGTTCATGGTATTCCTAATGAAAAGCCTTTTGAAAGTGGTGATATTGTCTCTATTGATTGTGGTGTGCTGATGAATGGATTTTATGGAGATCATGCCTATACTTTTGAAGTTGGGGAAGTGGATGAAGAGACTAAAAAATTGTTAAAGGTCACAAAGGAAAGTCTCTATAAAGGGATACGTGCTTTTAAAATAGGTAATAGGTTGGGTGATATAGGGTATGCTATTCAAAGTCACGTAGAAAAAGAAAACTATGGGGTCGTACGTGAACTCGTAGGACATGGATTGGGGAAAAAAATGCACGAGGATCCTCAGGTGCCTAATTACGGCAGGAAAGGTAGGGGTAAGAAATTTAAAAATGGTATGGTGCTCGCTATTGAACCCATGATCAATATGGGTACTCATAAAATAGATCAATTGAGTGATGGTTGGACCATCCTGACCCATGACCGGAAACCCAGCGCTCACTTTGAACATGATGTGGCATTGATAGATGGAAAACCGCGATTACTTTCTACCTTTTCTTATGTATATGAGGCTCTGGGGATGGAAAGTGATGAAGAAAATGAGTTTTTATTTTAAATTAAATTTTGCTCAAACTTATCCTAAATACCATTCCACGCAGATTGCTAATCAAACTAAGTCTCTGGTTAAAGCCATTGCTCATACTTTTTTATAAAGGAAACCGCTTTACAGATCCCATAGATGGGCGTTCCTATCGAAAATTCCTGCCTTATGGTTATGTAAAAAAAAGAGATAATGTATTGGCTCCCGGTACGCTATCTTTAGAACGGCACAGGCTTTTATGGCTGTTCCTGCAAAATAAAACTAACTTTTTTGTCAAGCCGTTAAAAGTATTGCATATAGCGCCCGAACAAGCTTTTTATAAAAGATTTAAAAACCTAAAAAACATCAATTACACTACATCCGACCTGGAATCTCCCATTGCAGATGTCAAAGCTGATATTACGGATCTTCCATTTGAAAATGATAATTTTGATGTGATCCTTTGTAACCATGTATTGGAGCATATTCCGGACGACCAAAAAGCTATGAAAGAATTATATCGTGTAATGAAAAAAGGTGGTTGGGGTATTTTTCAAATACCCTTGGAAAATGACAGAACCCAAACCTATGAGGATTTTAGTATATCGGATCCTAAAGAAAGAACCAAACATTTTGGACAATATGACCATGTGAGGATTTATGGTATGGATTTTTTTGACAGATTGGAAAAAGCCGGTTTTCAAGCAAATGCAGTTGACTATACCCGGGAGTTCAATGCAGAGGAAATTGAAAAATATCGTCTGGTAAAAGGAGAGTTGATTCCATTAGTTATTAAGTAGTGGCTAAGTGGGTGCTAAGTAGTGGCTAAGTGGGTACTAAGTAGTGGCTAAGTGGGTACAGATTTGTTCTATTGTTCTTTGTTCTTTATTCTTTGGTTGTCATTTATCTCAACTCTCAATTCTCAAGTCTCACATCTCAAATCTCACATCTCACGTCTCACATCTCACATCTCACGTCTCACATCTTTTCATCCATATACCACCCTGCATACATCAAATAACTATTGGCAATCCGTTCAATTTCTCCGGAAATCAATTCGGTTGAAATATCTTTGACTTTTTTAGCAGGAATACCGGCATAAATACAGCCACTTTCTACAATGGTCCCTTTAGTAACTACAGCTCCGGCAGCAATGAGACTATTTGAGTGGATTACGGCATCGTCCAAAATGACGGCATTCATCCCAATCAAAACATTATCATGAATGGTACAACCATGTACAGTCGCATTATGGGCTATAGAAACATTACTACCTATATGTGTAGCTGATTTTTGATAAGTGCCGTGTATGACTACTCCATCCTGAACATTTACTTTATCACCCATTTTGATGCTGTTGACATCACCTCTGATGACAGCACTATACCATACCGAGCAATCATCACCCATTACCACATCACCGATAACGACAGCATTCTCGGCAAAAAAGCAATTTTCACCGTATTTGGGCGTGATGCCGTTGAGTTTTTTGATGATCATAATTAAAAGTTAAAACCTAAACCAATTCGTAAAACATGATATGTCTCTTTATCTTGATCATATCCTTCATTGTTTTTTAAGACAGCGTTTGTAAATGAATAATTGGTGAAAATGTACAATTGTTCACTTGCTGTGTAAGAGAAACCTGTGCCGGCATTAAACCCGTTATAATTTCTATTAGGAGTACCTTTGGAGTAATTATAGGTTGTAAACCCACCTTGTAACTTCATTTGAAGTTCAGGTAGGTCAATGAATCTTAATTTTGAAAACAAATCAAAATGGTTTTGCATCAATCCTATTTTGGTAGGCTCGGAATATTCAAGTACTCTATTAGCTTGAAAAACATCAAAAGTATAATCAATACCAAAATTATATTGTACGTTATCAGTAAATTGAAATTCAAAAGTACCTCCGATCACACCATCTAACTCAGTTGAATAATTCAGTTCCCCCAAACTTATGACTACCGGATAATGCATCTCTAGAGAAACACCTGAATATTGTGCATGTACTCTATAAAAACTAAAAAAAATGAATGATAGAAGGAGTAATTTTTTCATATGATGATTTAATTAAGGTTTAACTTTAGTTACTGGTAAAATAGGACAAAAAAGCAGCTTTTTTTGAACTGGACACAGGCAGTGAAGTGCCGTTTTCCAACACGATATATCCTCCTTTGCCTTTGTGATAACTGACTATTTTATGCATGTTGACAAGATAGCTTTTATGTATGCGCATAAAGCCTTTTTCTATCAAGTCTTTTTCAAAAAAACCTAATGTCTTACTGACTAATCGGTGCTGCGTGCCACAATGAATCTGCGTGTAATTATCATCTGCCCGACAGTATAATATATCTTCAGTATTAATGATTTCAAAACCGTTTTGAATGGGCACTTTTATTTTCTGATTATTAAACTGGCGTTTTACTTGAAAATCACCACTGCTTAATTTTTGTTCTTTTTCTATAATTTTAGAAACAAAGTCAACCGCTTTGATCAATTCATCTATGGATAGGGGTTTTAAGAGATAATAAGCAGCATGCTGATTAAGCGCATCCATAGCATATTGGTCATAAGCTGTAACGAATATAGTCTCAAAATCAATATTCTCCAGCCTGTCTAATAGGTCAAAAGCAGTCCCAAAGGGCATTTCCACATCCAAAAAAACCAAATCTAGTTCATGTTTTTTGATTAATCCATAGGCTTCATCAATATTTTCTGCTTCCCCAACAACTTCAACTTGCGGACAGTATTTTTGCAGATAATTATTCAGTATCTCCCGGCTAGTTTTTTCATCTTCTACTATGATAGTTTTAAGTTTGATTGACATAAGATCATTTTAAATGACGTAGTAAAAATACACAATCTTTAGCAATGTTAATAACAAGCTATTTAGCAGCTTTTAGTGTTTTTTGTTACAAAACTTAAAGCAAACTTAGTTATTTTAGCCAAAATTATCGTCCATAATGAAGAATCTGGTATTAGATAAAGTTTCTAAGATTTTTGATTTCATCAAGAATTATTGGGAAAGTCAGCGTATGAATAGACTCATAAGTTTTACCTTGGTAATAGTCTTTATCATTAGCGTGATAATCAGTTATCTGGACAGGGCAAATCACATTAAACTAGGAAAATGGGATGAATTTTTTGCCAATCCATTTTTCGCGATTGAGATATCATTTACACTTCTGCTTATACTAGAATTATTGAGTTTGATATTTGTCTTACCTAAATCGGTCGCCAGGTCGGTAGGAAAGCAATTTGAGCTTTTGTCATTGATATTTATTCGTTCCGGTTTTAAAGAGTTTAGCCATATCAAAGAGTTTCAATGGGATGCCTTACCACAAGAAGTGATAAATATGTTTGTATATGCTTTCGGTGCTTTATTTATTTTTGTAATTATTGGTTTTACGTATCGATTACAAATGCACAGTAAACTTACCGAGAAAGAAGATGACGAAAAAACTTTTGTCCAATCTAAAAAATTATTAGCCTTATTTCTTTTGGTTGCTTTTCTTATTATAGGTATATATGATACCTATACTTTGTTTACAACTGGTGATTACCTGCATTCGTTTGATAAATTTTACACGGTTCTTATATTTAGTGATATTATTATTGTATTAATTGCATTACGATATACTATGAATTACTACCGTATATTCAGATATTCGGCTTTTGTTTTAGCTACCATTTTTATAAGAATTTCTCTTTCTACAGAAATTTATTTAAACGTTATTATAGGAGTAGGGACTGCTATGTTTGTGTACCTTTTAACATTTACCTATAATTATTTTTTGAAAAACCTACCTGCTAAGATCATAGATAAGTAAATGCATTTTTATTGTTTTACTTACTCAAAACTATGCTATACTCATTTATATATCACACTAAGGTACAATTGTTGTAAGTTTGTATAAGTAAAAAAATACTTATTATCAAACTTCAATAAAATGAAAAGATTTTTTCTTATCTCGATATTATTCACCAGTCTTATGCAAGCACAAAAAACACCCGATTCTTACGCAAAATTGTGGAAGGAAGTTACGGCACTTGAGAATGAACAAATGACCAAATCTGCCAATGAAAAAGTAACATTCATTTACCAAAAGGCAGTAGCTGAAAAAAATATACCCCAAAAGATTAAAAGTCTACTTTATCAATCTAAATATGCTTTGTTGTTGGAAGAGGAAGCTACGCTAAAAGTAATTCATAATTTTAAAGATGAAATTGCGCAGTCAGATTTTCCCGAGGCAAATATTTTACATAACCTCCTGGCACAAGTCTACTGGCAGTACTATCAACAAAACCAATGGCGCTTTATGGAGCGAAGTCATACGGAGGAAAAAGTTGATGCCGAAGACTTTAGAACCTGGGATATAGAAACGATTATGCAGGAAATACACTTGCATTTTGACCGTTCTATGGAAAATGCTTTTTTAGCCCAACAGAAGTTACTCATTGACTTTGATGAGCTATTGATAACCGAAAAACACTCTAAAAAATACCGTCCTACTTTATATGATTTTTTGGCACAGAATGCCCTTGATTTTTATAAAATTGATGTGCCAAATAAGGTGCAACCTCTCGAAAAATTCGAATTAGATAATCCTGATTTATTAAAAGACAATCAAATTTTTATTTCAACAGCCATTACTACTAGTGATAGCCTGTCACATAGTAAAAAAGCACTGGATATTTATCAAAATTTAACTGCTTTTCATCTGAAAAACAAGTACCCTGAAGCACTGGTTACGCTTACATTAGATAGAATAGATTATGTTAGGCAAAAAGCAACTATTGAAGAGAAAGATGAGATCTACTTAAATACATTAAAGGATATACAGGAAAAATGGTATAATTCACCTTTACGAACTGAAATAGATTATCGTATTGCCCTGGAATACCAAAAAAAGGCCTCGGAATATATTCCCGGCCAAAAAGAACAAAACAGATTTTTGTTATTGGAGAGCTTACAAGTTTGTGAGCGAGCTAATGCTGATTTTCCGGATTCTAATGGAACCAAAAAATGTAAGAATTTATTAAACAGAATTAAAGCACCTGCACTGAATCTTACTAACGAAGCCATCATACAGCCAGGTCAGGTAAACAAACTTATGGTAAGCTATAAAAATGTAGATCATTTATATTTTAAAATTTATGAAGTAGGCCCTCAAATAGAAGAAAATTTAAGTCAGAAATACAACAAGAAAGAAAAGCTGGTTTACATCAAGAAATTTAAAGAAATAAGCACTTTTCAGTCGGAACTAAAAAATGAGGGAGATTACCAAATGCATAGTACGGAAGTCATCATGCCGGCACTTTTACAAGGTATGTATTTGATTTTAGCTTCTCCGGATCCAGTTTTTAAGGATGATAATAACTATGCATTTACGTTTATACAAGCTACATCTTTAGCTTTGGTAGAGAATCAAAATGAAAATACCTATCGCTATCAGGTGGTGGAAAGGATGACCGGAGCACCCGTCAAAGATGCCAAAGTACATCTTAAGAATAAAAATACCCGATATTCCAACAAACCCATTGATAAAACTTATTTTACAGACAATTTAGGTTTTGTATCTCACATAGCCAAAGCCTATCACAATCAAATAGAGATTGAAGTCACCCATAAAGATAAAAAAGGCTTGTTTAGATACTATCGTATGTATGACAGGAATAGTTATGATAATTATCAAAATGAAACAGAACGTGTTTTTCTCTTTACTGACCGTAGTATTTATCGTCCCGGGCAGACGGTTTATTTTAAAGGAATAGCCTTAAGACAGTTTGAAAACAAATCTGTTGTAATCGAGAACCAAAAAGTAAGTATCAGATTATTAGATGTAAATTACCAGGAAGTAGGCACTATAGATGCGGTAACTAATGAATTCGGTTCTTTTGATGGCACATTTGTCCTTCCGGATACAGGATTGACAGGTCGTTTTCAGATAAATGTACAAGGAAAGAGACCTCTCTTAAAAAATTATGAATCCCACTTAAATGGCTCTGTTTTTTTCCAGGTGGAAGAATATAAAAGGCCTAAGTTTTTTGTGGAATTTGATTCCATCAAGCAAAGTTTTCGTATCAATGATTCCGTTAAAATACAGGCCAAAGCACAGGCATACGCCGGTAGTAGTGTCAGTGACGCGCAGGTGGTGTATCGTGTCAAAAGGCAGGTGCAATATCCACGATGGTGGTATTGGTATTCACCTGGATTTGTAAATGCCGAAGCACAAGAAATAGCCTATGGAGTCACTGAAACGCAGGCTGATGGCAGTTTTGAAATTCCATTTTTAGCCAAACCCAACAAAAGTGTTGACCCGGAAAATAAACCTGTCTTTTCTTATGAAATCACAGCTGAAGTAACCGACATCAATGGCGAAACTCGTTCAGCAACTCAAGTAGTAAGAATTGGCTACCATAGTATGGAGTTAACTTTGAAAACAGCAGAGAAATGGAATAAAAAAGAAACCAATAAACTGAGTGTTTTAGCAAAAAACCTCAATGGTGTTGAGATGTCTACAAAAGGTACTTTAGAAATTTATAAACTGATAGCTCCTGAAGGTGTTTTTAGGCCCAGACCTTGGCAGTCCCCTGATTATCAAAATATTAGCAAAGAAAAGTATCAGCAGCTTTTTCCTTATGAAAGCTATGCCATACCTACTGATATGGAAAAATTGAAAGGAAAATCTTATTATACTACCACATTTGATACTAGTAAACAGGATGAAATTTTGATTAAAAAAACTAACAAATGGCCCTCTGGAAGTTATTTGGTAAAAGTTAAAAGTAAAGACCCTTATGGGCAGGAAGTAAAAGATATGCAAGTAATTACAATTAATGCTCCGGATGACAAGCAAGCTTCTGACAAGAAATTTTTTAGCATTACTTTAAGTAAGGACCAGTATCAACCTGGTGAAGCTGCCCAACTTGTTTTAGAATCTGCTGCCAAGCGTATGCATGTGTTGATTGAAGTAGAAAAAAATCATAAGATTATTGAGACCAAAATCATAGAATTAGATAATGAAATTAAGCGAATACCCATTGAGGTGAATGGAGAAGATTACGGAGGTTTTGCTGTACAATATAGTTTAGTGCATTCCAATACTTTTCTTTCAGGAAATTTATTGGTTTCAGTGCCTTATCCTAAAACAGACTTACAAATAGAGACCATTCATTTTAAAGATAAGTTGCAACCTGCCGAAGAAGAAACTTGGTCTTTTAAAATTAAAGGCCCAAAAAATGAAAAAGTAGCCGCAGAGGTTTTAGCTGCTATGTACGATAAGAGTTTGGACCAATTTTTACCGCATAGCTGGACCTTTAATCCGGTGAACTATCAATACTATTATAGTAGAAGCAGTAGTAATGCATATAACAGTTTTGGTAATAAAAACTTCACCGTTTATACACCTACAATTCTAAATATACCTGTTTATAGCCAACAGTACGACCGGATGAATTGGTTTGGGTTTTCTATATATAATTATGGTCATATGTATGGCATGGCAGAAGCAGATGGAGTTATGTTAAGAGGAGCTGTAAGCAAAAAGTCTAGACCAACTTCGGCCAAAACGGAAGTCGCTGAGGCAGTTCCGATGATGGATGAAATAGAGGTGGAAGAAGATGTTGCCTATGCTATGCATTCTGATAAGTATTTTGAAAAAAGCAATGAAATCAAAGATAAACCTGAAACAGATTTCTCTCAAGTATCTGTCAGAACTAACTTTCAGGAAACGGCCTTTTTCTATCCCACTTTACGTACAGACACCGAAGGTAATATCAGTTTTGATTTCACCATGCCCGAGAGTTTAACAAGTTGGAAATTGCAGCTATTGGCACACAACAAACAAGCGCATTATGCCATAGAAACTTTAGAGGCAAAAACCCAAAAAGAATTGATGATCCTGCCCAATATGCCTCGCTTTTTAAGAGAAGGCGATGAGATTATAATTAGCACCAAAATATCGAATTTAACTAAGAAAGCTTTAGATGGTGTAGCGGAATTACAATTAGTGGATGCTATAACAAACAAACCTATTGATGATTTGTTCAGTAATACCGATGGTACAAAATCATTTAGTGTTGATGCGGAAGGAAATACCCAGGTATCTTGGCAATTACAAATTCCTGATAGGGTACAAGCAGTGCAGTACAAGATTTTGGCCAAAGCCGGTAATTTTAGTGATGGAGAACAAAATGTGCTTCCTGTATTGACCAACCGTATGTTGGTTACAGAAACACTCCCCATGTGGGTCAGTGCTGATGAGACCCGTTCCTATACCTTAGATAGATTACTAAATCAAGAATCTGAGACGGCTATTAACCATCGATTGACATTAGAAATAACTTCCAATCCGGTGTGGTACGCGGTACAATCACTACCTTATTTGATGGAGTATCCTTATGAATGCTCTGAACAAACCTTTGCAAGGTATTATGCTAACACTTTGGCGACTCATATTGCTAATTCCAATCCTCGTATTCAGCAGGTTTTAGAACAATGGAAAACTTCTGAAAGTTTGTTGAGTAATCTTGAAAAGAATCAGGAGTTAAAATCTTTGCTCATTGAAGAAACACCCTGGCTAAGAGACGCACAAAGCGAAACCGAACAAAAAAAACGTATCGCTTTACTTTTTGATCTTAACAAGATGAGAAATGAAGAGACCAAAGCTATTCGGAAATTAGAACAACTACAAATGCCTTCTGGTGGTTTCCCTTGGTTTAAAGGAAGTCGATACCCCAATCGTTATATCACGCAATATATCGTGGCCGGTTTTGGACATTTAGATAAATTGGGAGTTACGTCAGAAAAAAACCAACAAGCAGCAAAGACAATGATGCAGAAGGCTATTGGATATTTAGATGCTGAAATTGCAAAAGACTATAAAGAACTGTTAAAGCGTGCGCGCATCATTAAAGAACGAGAAAATGATAAAGCCAAAGGCAAAAAATTAGCTAAAGCTTTTTTGGCTAAAAATCACACTTCTGCAAGAACAATTTACCAACTTTATGCAAGGAATTTTTATCATGATATAAAAATACCTTCAAGTTCACAGGAAGCCATGAAGTATTATACTGCTCAGACTTATCAGTACTGGACAGAGTATCCTTTATATACCAAAGCCTTGATCAGTTTGGTAGCCCAGAAAAACGGAAATACTGTTTTAGCACAAAAGGTGATTAGGTCGATAAAGGAAAATAGTATTTACAATGAAGAACTAGGGATGTATTGGAAAGAAAATGAGGCAGGTATGTATTGGAACCAAGCGCCTATTGAGACACAAGCATTACTTATTGAGGCTTTTAATGAGGTAACTCAAGATGCCGAATCTATCGATCGGATGAAAATATGGTTGCTGAAAAACAAGCAAACCAACCGCTGGAAAACCACCAAAGCAACATCAGAAGCGATTTATGCTTTATTGTTGCAAGGAACAGACTGGTTGCAAAACACCGGTTTTGTAGAAATAAAAATAGCCGATCAAATTATAGATCCCCTTCAATTGGGAGACACCAAAGTAGAAGCTGGAACAGGTTACTTTAAAAAAGCTTGGCAAAATCCAGAAATCAATCCTGATATGGCTCAAGTAAGCCTGAAAAATGAAGGAAACAGCATTGCCTGGGGTGCCTTATACTGGCAATATTTTGAGGATTTGGATAAGATCACTTCTGCTGAGACACCTTTGAAGCTGGATAAAAAGCTTTTTATTAGAAAATATACGGATAGAGGTGAAGTTATTGAGAAAATTGATAAGAATACCCGGCTAAAACCCGGCGATCTCATTCGGGTTCGAATTGAACTCAAAGTAGATAGGCCTATGGAATTTGTGCATATGAAAGATATGCGAGCCAGCGGTTTGGAACCGGTCAACGTATTATCACAATACAAATGGCAAGACGGATTGGGTTATTATGAAAGCACGAAAGACGCCGCCACCCATTTCTTCATGGACTACCTGCCTAAAGGTGTTTATATATTTGAATACGATTTACGAGTAGCCCAACAGGGAGATTTTAGCAATGGTATCACAAGCATCCAATGTATGTATGCCCCGGAATTCACTAGCCATAGCGAGGGAGTACGATTAGTAGTTCCCCCCTCGAGGGGGGATTAAGGGGGGTATTATTTCCCCTTGAGAGCTTGTCCCGATCCTTCGGGAAGGGACCGGGGGTGTTTGAATCTTGATAATTTTCCTGATACATCTTTAAGGGATTAAAGGGGTGTAAATTCACCACTCCCTAAAAGGTTTTTCCGAAAGGCTGGAATTGTAATAGCGATAATCACCGGTTATCTCTTTACCTATCCATTCAGGTTTTTCGAAAGTCTTGTTTTCGTCGGGAAGTTCAATTTCTGCTATGACAAGTCCTTTGTTTGTACCCTTAAAAACGTCTACTTCAAAGAACAAATCCTTTTCAATAGGAATGATATACCTAGTTTTTTCAATAAAGTGTTTTTCGCAAAGAGGTAACAAAATTTTAGCTTCAGTAATGCTGATTTCTTTTTCCCATTCAAAGCGGGTAGTCCCTTTATCATTGCCGATACCTTTGATAGTTAAAGATGCTCTATTTCCTGAAATACGTATCCGGATAGTCCTTTCCGGAACTCGGGATAAAAAGCCCTGAATAATATCAATTTGATCAACTGCATTTTTTTTAAAATCGCCATGCACTAAAAATTTACGTTCTATTTCCTGATGTTTTGGCATATTTT
>JANTFO010000033.1 GCA_024763365.1 Flavobacteriaceae bacterium | reverse complement strand
ACAACTCAAATAGATGTGAGCAATTTAGATAGTGGCGTATATATGCTTAAAGTAAATGCTGACAATCAAGTAGCAGCCTACCAACTAATCGTAGAATAGTACATCATATCAACCTAAATATTTATTAAGGCCTCCTTTTTAGGGGGTCTTTTTTTTGTAACTATTGTTACAATATATGTGCTGGAAATTCTGTCAATTTGTCGGCTGAAAAATACGGCATATTTATTGCCAAAAACAAAGTATACAAAATAATTAAAACTATAAAAATGACTACAATGTTAACTAAAAAAGACTTTCTCGAAAAAGTCTTTAACTATGAAAAAAATAAAGAATGGAAATTTGAGGGAAATGTACCTTGTATTATTGATTTCTATGCAGACTGGTGTCAACCTTGTAAAATGGTTGCTCCTATCTTAGAAGAATTAAGTAATGAATATGGTGATAAAATCAATATTTACAAAGTAGACACAGAGGCTGAAAGAGAATTAGCCGGGGCATTTGGAATCAGAAGTATTCCATCCATGCTTTTCTGCCCTAAAGACGCAGAACCACAAATGGCTACAGGCGCACTGCCCAAACAAAACTTAGAACAAATCATCAGCGAAGTACTTAAAGTAGAAAAATAATAAGTATTTTTTTTAGATATAGATAAAAGCCGTTCAAATTACTTGAACGGCTTTTTTGTATCTTTGAATTTAATTTTTTAATTAACTTCTATGCAAATTAATCCTAAAATAAGTGTTTTTGGTGGCGGTAGCTGGGCCACAGCTATTGTGAAAATGCTTATGGAAAACATGGATGAAGTTGGTTGGTATATGCGAAGTGCCTATATAGCAGGACATATTGAAAGACATGGTCATAACCCGGAATATCTAAGTCAGGTTACATTTGATGTCGATAAATTAAAGCTTTTCAATGACATAAATGATGCTATTAGCTATGCCGATTACTTAATTTTTGCCATTCCTTCAGCTTTTTTGCAAAAAGAACTAGACAAAATCCAAATACCCCTCCTCAACAAATATGTTTTCTCGGCCATCAAAGGTATTGTCCCCGAAAGTGGCTTGATTGTAGGCAAACATTTTAATAAAAACTATAACGTTCCATTTGAGAATATAGGCGTGATTACGGGCCCCTGTCACGCTGAAGAAGTAGCCATGGAAAGACTGTCTTATCTGACCATTGCCTCCAATAGCAAAACACTAGCCGAAAAAATGGGTGGTTTTCTAAAGAGTGCCTTTATCAAAACAAGTATAACAGATGATATAGTGGGTACTGAATATGCCGCTATGCTCAAAAATATCTATGCATTAGCTGCCGGTATAGCACATGGTTTAGGTTATGGCGATAACTTTCAAGCCGTACTGATGAGCAACGCTATCCGAGAGATGAAACGATTCACCAAAAAAATATGGAAAGCCAAAAGAAACATCAACAAATCCGCTTATTTGGGTGATTTGCTTGTAACCGGTTATTCCGTATTTAGTAGAAACCGCACTTTTGGCAATATGATCGGAAAAGGATATACCGTAAAGTCTGCCATGATGGAAATGAAAATGGTAGCTGAAGGTTACTATGCTACAAAAATAGCCTATGACTTAAATGTAAAAAACAAAGAAGACACTCCCATAATAAATACTGTATATAGGGTGCTTTATGAAAATAAAGACCCTAAAATAGAATTTGAAAAACTAACTACTTTTTTAGACTAAAATGCTAAAAGTATTACTGTTAGACGAAAATCATCCATTGTTGGAAGAAGGTTTAAAATCCTTAGGTTTTCAGTTGGAAAAAGATTACACCTCTGATTACACAAAAATTCTTGATAAAATTCCTGTATATCAAGGGATTGTGATCAGAAGCCGAATTCCTATTGACAAACAATTATTATCAAATGCTGAAAATCTAAAATTTGTTGCTCGTGTGGGAGCCGGATTAGAAAATATAGATGAAGCCTACGCAAAATCAAAGGGTATAGCATTAATAAATGCTCCTGAAGGTAATAGAAATGCCGTTGGGGAACATACGCTTGGGTTAGTTTTAGCCTTGTTGAACAATTTCAAAAAATCTAATAAAGAAATTGAAAATGGTCATTGGTTACGTGAAGCAAATAGAGGCCTGGAATTAGACGGTAAGACAGTTGGCATTATCGGCTACGGAAATATGGGCAAGGCTTTTGCGAAAAAATTACGCGGATTTGATATTCAATGTCTTTGTTACGACATTAAAAATAATCTTGGTGATGAAAATTGCAGACAAGTTAGTTTACAAGAACTCCAAAAACATACTGACATTTTAAGTATACATACACCCCATAATGAGTTATCTCATAATATGGTCAATGAAAAATTTATTAATAATTTTCAAAAAGATTTTTTCCTGATCAACACAGCTCGAGGAAGTGCTGTTGTCACAAAAGACCTTGTCCAAGCATTGAAAAAAGGGAAAATATTGGGGGCAGGCCTAGATGTTATGGAGTATGAAAAAACATCCTTTGAAAACCTGTTTGAAAACATTCAAATGCCAGCAGAATTAGAGTTTCTTATCAAAACTCCAAATGTAATTTTAACCCCCCATATAGCAGGCTGGACAAAAGAATCAAAAATTAAACTAGCCCAAACTATATTGGAAAAAATCACCCGAATGGGCCTGCATTAGTTTGAGGTAGGTGTACCATGGTAGTTCTAACTTAAAAGATCCCAAATATCAAATTCCAAATACCAAAATAGTGCCCACTTAGCAACAACTTAGCACCAACTTAACAACCACTTAGCAACAACTTAGCACCAACTTAACAACCACTTAGTACCCACTTAGAAATTCCTTATCTCTAACTATAATACACTTTCACGCAACCTTTTAACCAATATTAAATCTATTTGATACTATACTAGTATTGAAATATGAGGTTATTTTTAACTATATTGATCTTGGGATTATTAACTTCTTGCCAATTGGATATAAAGGATGATAATTTGCACTTTGAAAAAATTCCTATTTCTAATATCACTATCCCTGAGTATATGAATGTGAACACTTCTTATACCATTACTTTTGACTATGCATTGATCAATGGTTGTTATTCATTTTACAATATTGATTTTGAAGTATATGATGATAACACACGGATTATCACTGCTTTAGCAGAAGTCAATGAATCAGGTTATTGTACAGAAGTTTATATCACTGAATCTACCAGCGTTACTTTTAAGCCCTTAGAAGCAAAAGAGTATCATTTTAAATTCTGGACAGGAAAAGACAACAATAATAATGACCTATACGAGGAATATACCGTTAACGTAGAATAATCTTTAAATTTGTATGTTATGTAGTATAAATACACTTTTAAGTTAACCAACTATAAGCAACCAAATGAGTTTAGATGGACTCATAAGAAAATGTAAAAAAAACGACAGACGTGCACAAGAGGAAATGTACCGATTGTACGCGGGGAAATTGTTTGCCTTAAGTTTAAAATATTCTAGAAATAAAGAAGAAGCAGAAGATAATTTACAAGATGGTTTTATTACAATTTTTAATAAAATAAAACAATTTAACCATAAAGGTTCTTTTGAAGGATGGATGAAACGTATTGTGATCAATACAGCCTTACAAAAATATAGGGAGAAAAATGTACTCAATTTAGTGAATGATGAAATAGCACAAGAGGAGGTAAACATTGAGGTAAATGAAGCGCAAATATCTTTGGATTACTTATTGAGTATTATACAACAACTACCCAATCAATATAGATTAGTTTTCAACATGTATGTGCTTGATGGCTATTCTCATAAAGAAGTGGCTGAAAAGCTAGGAATTAGTGAAGGAACCTCTAAATCTAACCTCTCTAGAGCCCGTAAAATACTAAAAGGCAAAATAAACAAAACACAAAATAGTTCTCAACAAATTGAGGCAATAGAATAAAATGAAACCACCATGTATAATTCTTTTTACACACAGAAATTTGATTATGGTGGTTCTCCCGAAATTTATTCGGGATTACCTAAAAAAAACAGAATAATAAACACATGAAAGAACTAAAAAACATAGATAGACTCTATCAGGAAAAGTTTCGGGATTTTGAATCCGAACCTCCAAAGCATGTTTGGAAAAACATCGAGGCTACATTATACAACAAAAAAGAACGATCTCGCACCATTTGGCTATGGTTGAGCGGTGTTGCTGCAGGTCTTATGCTATTATTCACATTGACTAACAATTTGATATTTAAGCCGGAACATTATTCAACACCTGTTGCAAACCCTGATAATAACATAACAACCACCAAAGAAATAATTTCCTCACAAGAAAATAACTCAATCCCAAATACTATTGAAAAAACAATACTTTCTCAAGAATCTTCCAATACTAAACAAAACACCTCTAATAAATCGAATTCTCTTAATAACAATTCCAAACATACTCCCTTAAATCAGTCAATTGCAACTAATTATCAATATATAAAAGCAAATTCAACTATTATTTCCGACAAAAGCGATCATGTGCTGAAGCCAAAACAAAAAACTATTTTTTCTTCCACTAATAATGTTCATATTATAGAGTCTCAAATATCAAATTTTGATATCATTCAAAGGTATTTTCAACATGATATCGAACAATTCGAGAACTTTGATGAATTAGCAGACAATACTTCGATTGAAGATTTTGAACATAAAAACATCTCAAAACCATGGACACTTTCTACTAGTATTGCCCCTGTTTTTTTCAATGCTTTTGACAATGCTTCATCTATCAATTCTCAATTCAATCTAAATGATAAAGAAGGCCTTTTTTCAGCCTCTTATGCTTTGCAAATTGCTTACCAAGTTAATGATAAATGGGCTATCCAAACAGGTTTACACAAAGCAGACTACGGTTATAAAACCAATGATGTTTATTTCTCTCCCGACCCCAATGAAGGTGTATATGCTTCATTAATCTTTGATGACAATATTGATCTGCTTGAAATTTCCCCAAGGCCTGATGAAGATGTGGGCTTAGCATATCAAGAAACCGGTAAAAAAACCAATGAAATAGGTAGTATTACTCAAATAATGGGTTACTATGAGATTCCCATCGAAGCAAAATATAATCTTAAAAGCGGTCATATTGGCATCAATCTTACAGGTGGTATAAGCACCTTACTGCTGAATAAAAACGAGGTTTATATTGAAACACCTAATTTCTCCAATAAAGTAGGAAAAGTATCTAACCTCAATAACACTAATTTTTCTGGTAATTTAGGCTTTGAATTAAATTACAAAATACATCCTGATATTTCTATCAACATAGCACCGGCATTTAAGGTGTATACCCATACTTTTAAAAAGAATACAGATTCATTCAAGCCTTATGTTTTAGGCGTTTATAGTGGATTAAATTATAGGTTTTAGTTGGTTAATTATGTTTGGTTGGTTGCCAAACATGCATAAAAAGTCGTTCATATTATTTGAACGGCTTTTTTTGTAACTTTGCAAATCTTATAATTAAGGATCAATAACATGATAATTAAAACTATCACCATCGAAGACTTGGTGGATGATTATCCCAAATCAGTAAAATTCTTATCGGAAAAAGGTATTAGATGTATTAAATGTGGGGAACCTATTTGGGGAACCCTGGAAGAGGCATGCTTAGAAAAAGGATTCACCCCTGAGGAAATTGATACAGTTGTCGATGAATTAAACGATTTAACATTTAATTCAAAAAAGGAATCAAAAAACGTAACAGATACTATAATTAAAATAAACAAAATAAAACCATGATCAACATACAAAAAGTACTTGATAATTTAGGTATTTCAACCACCAACCCCGGTGTTTCTTCTGGAACAGAATGGTTTGATACGGAAGGAAAAGAAAATCATTCTTCTTCACCTGTTGATGGGAAACATATTGCCAGTGTTAAAACTGCTACATTGGAGGATTATGAAAAAATAGTTTCTAATGCGCAAGAAGCCTTCAAAGTATGGCGCATGATCCCAGCACCACAAAGAGGGGAAATTGTACGTCAAATCGGGAACGCTCTTCGTGAATTTAAAGAAGATCTGGGTGCACTGGTTTCCTATGAAATGGGGAAAATATATCAGGAAGGATTGGGTGAAGTGCAGGAAATGATCGATATATGTGATTTTGCAGTAGGACAATCCAGACTTATCAACGGTGTAGCACTTCAATCAGAAAGGCCTAAACACCGCCTTACAGAGCAATACTTGCCCCTTGGAATTGTGGGTATTGTTACCTCTTATAATTTTCCGGTAGCTGTTTGGGCGTGGAATACCGCTTTAGCTGCCATTGCGGGTGATGTGGTTATTTGGAAACCTTCTTCTAAAACACCACTTACTGCCATTGCCACCCAAAAAATTATCAAAAAAGTCTTGCTGGATAATAATGTCCCCGAAGGCGTTTTCAACCTAGTGGTGGGTAGATCTTCCGTAATGGGCGATAACTTTTTAGGTGATAAACGAATTCCGTTGATTTCTGTAACCGGATCAACAGCCGTTGGCCGTAGAGCTTCCAGAATTGTGGGTGACCGACTTGGTAAAACGCTATTAGAGCTAGGTGGAAATAATGCAGTGATCATCACACCGGAAGCCGATATTGAAATGGCAGTCATGTCTACAGTATTTGGCACTGTTGGAACGGCCGGACAAAGATGTACATCAACTAGAAGAATCATCATTCATGAATCTATATATGATCAAGTAAAAGATGCTTTTGTAAAAGCCTACGAAAAAATAGGTGATAAAATAGGAAGCCCGCTTGATGAGAATTATCTCGTTGGGCCACTTATTGATGTTCATGCCGTTACACTTTTTGAAGAAGCTGTTTCAAAAGTACAAAAAGAAGGTGGCAAAGTACTTTTTGGTGGGCAAAAATTAGAAGGGAAAGGTTATGAATCAGGTACTTATGTGATGCCTTGTATTGCCGAAGCAGAAAACCATTTTGAGATCGTACAGGAAGAAACCTTCGCCCCCATCGTATATCTTATAAAATATGATGGAGCGGTACAAAACGCCATAGACATTCAAAACGATGTGCCACAAGGACTTTCCTCTGCTATTTTTACGCTTAATGTAAGAGAAGCCGAAACGTTCCTATCCCAAACCGGTTCTGACTGTGGTATCGCTAACGTCAACCTTGGAACCTCAGGAGCTGAGATCGGTGGTGCTTTTGGTGGTGAAAAAGATACCGGTGGTGGACGTGAATCGGGATCTGATGCCTGGAAAATTTATATGAGAAGACAAACCAATACCATTAATTACGGATCAGAATTACCTTTAGCACAAGGTATTAAATTTGACATATAATACTTTTTTTAATAACTAATTTTTATTCTAATGAAAAAATTAATCTTACTCTTTTTATTCTCTCTAGTTTTCTCTTTTTCTTATGGTCAAAGAGTCAAATTAAATGCACAGGATAATCAAATTAATGTCACAGAACTCAAAAGTGACGGATTTACGCTTGAAGTAGATTTATCATACCTGGATTTCAAAACCATTCAAATGAGTAATGGAGAATATACGTTAATTCAAAATGATAATTTGATCAAAATATTTGATCAGGGTATGCCTAATATTCCTGTTATATCAAAATTGATAGAAGTCCCTCAAGATGCACAAGTAGAATTTGTGGTTGTTGCCTATACTGAAGAAAATATCAAGCTAAACGACTTCGGAATCGATAAAGTGATTGCTCCTTCTCTCGGAGCACATTCTAAAAGTGTAGATGAGCTTCCTTTTATTAAAAATGAAGAGATCTATAATACAGATAAATTTATTAATACTGAGATAGCTACTTATCAAGAATCAGGACAAATGCGTGCAACACGTTTAGGAAGAATTGAAATTCATCCATTGCAGTATAATCCTGTACAAAACACGATCAAAATACTCAATAATTTAGTAATAGATGTCAAATTCATCAATGCTAATTATGGTAAAACAATGCAATTAAAGAAAAAGTTCAACACACCTTACTTTAATGACATTATTGCATCAAGTGTTATTAATTTTGACCCTGTTCAAAGTAAAGAATTAATTACGCAAGCACCTACTCACTTAGTCATTGTTTCTGACCCTATGTTTGAAGCACAATTAGAACCTTTTATAGCCTGGAAAATTAAAAAAGGCTTCAAGGTTACTGTAGGTTATACTGATGTAATTGGCACTTCTACTACGGCCATCAAAACATACTTACAAGACATTTACGAAGGTGCAGACCCTATGAGTTTTGTGCTTTTTGTAGGGGATGTTCAGCAAATTCCTGCCTGGAGTGGTAGTGCAGGTAGTCACGTTACCGATCTAAGATACTGTGAATATACCGGAGACGATTTACCAGAAGTTTATTATGGACGTTTCTCCGCTCAAAATACTACACAGTTGCAACCTCAAATAGACAAAACATTAATGTATGAGCAATTCACCATGTCAGATCCTTCTTATCTTTCAGAAGTATTCTTAGTGGCCGGTGATGATTCTAGCCATGAAATGACCTGGGGTAATGGACAAATATGGTATGGTGATAATTATTATTTTAATGCAGCCAATAGTATCAACGCACATACCTATCTACAACCCTTAGATAACAATGCTGTTCATACTATTATTATCAATGATATGAATGCCGGATTATCTTATGCAAATTATACCGCACACTGTAGTCCAAGCGGATGGGCCTCACCAAGTTTTTCTACTTCAGATGTAAACGGATTAACAAATTCAGAAAAATATGGGTTATGGGTTGGTAATTGCTGTTTGTCTGTAAAATTTGACGATAATGAATGTTTTGGAGAAGCTGCATTAAGAAAAGCTGATGGTGGTGCTATTGGTGATATTGGTGGTTCTAATTCTACTTATTGGGATGAAGACTATTGGTGGGGTGTTGGTTTAACTACCAGCATCGTTGCAGAACCTACTTATGAAGATAGTGGACGTGGTGCTTATGATGGCCTATTCCATAACTTAGCCAATGAATCATCAGATATAGCTACCTGGTTCCCTGCTCAAGGGCAAGCTTTGGTATGTGGTAACTTAGCCGTTGAAGAATCTACCTCCTCTTTAAAACAATACTATTGGGAAATCTATCATTTGATGGGTGACCCAACAGTGATGAACTATATTGGCACGCCACAGGCTATGGTTGTAACACCTAATCCTTCTACTTTATTAATGGGTATGACCTCTTTAGATGTATCATCAGTACCTTATGCTTATGTAGCCCTATCTCAAGATGGGGTATTAGTTGCCGCTGCTATTGCAGATGCTTCTGGAAATGCCACTTTAAATTTTGGTAGTAATGATTTAATGGTTGGGGATGCTGATTTAGTCGTAACTGCTCAAAACAGAATTCCTTATATTGGAACAATAGGAGTTTCTCCGGCAGATCAACCTTACATTGTGCTTAATTCCTACACTACCAGTGCTGCACCTGATTACGGTCAAACAATAGATTTAAACGTAGCTCTTGAAAATGTAGCTACTACCGGTAGTGGTTACGATGCAACCAATGTAGTGGCTACTTTGACAACGACAGATACCTATGTTACAATCAATGATGATAATGAAACCTATGGTACTATTGTTGCGGGCGATATAATCAATATTGACGCTGCTTATAATATCACAATCGCAGATGATATTCCTGACCAATATGTTATTCCATTTGACCTTACTATTGTAGCCGATGGCTATTCTTGGGATTCTGTGTTAAATCTTACTGTCAATGCGCCTGTTCTAACAATAGGAAATTTAGCTATTGACGATAGTGCTACCGGAAATGCAAATGGTATTTTAGACCCGGGAGAAACTGCCGATATAAGCATCCAAACCACTAATGAGGGCCATGCTGATGTAAGTAATGTGAGTTCTATGATCAGCACTACTTTTACTGATATGACAATCAATATTGCCACTGCACCGGTAGCTACTTTAAGTGTTGGTGAAACCGGTGATTTTGAGTTTAATGTTAGTGTAGATTCAGGGGTAAATCCTGGTACTGAAGCTGATTTAATAAATGATGTAACCGGTGGAGCTAATGATCAATATTCAGCCAACAAAGAATTTACAATTATTATTGGTTTTGTACCAGAATATTGCCCTTCTTATGCAACTTCAACAGCAGATACAATGATAGAAGAGGTTTCCTTTGGATCTGTTGTAAACAACACCGCATCCGAAGGTTGTGCCACTTATTCAGATTTTACAGAAGATGAATCTTTAACAGATTCTTTTGCCATGGGTAGCACAAATGATATCAGTTTCTACCTTGGTACTTGTAATGGCACCTATGATAAAGCTGGTAAAATATATATCGACTGGAACTATGATGGAGACTTTGACGATGCCGGAGAAATGGTACACCAAACTGTTATAGCTGATGCCAATTGGTTAGAAGAAGCTAGTTTTACGGTGCCTACAGGCTTAAGTAGTGGACCAAGATTTATGAGAATTGTAGTAAGTGAAGATGAAACTAACATTAACCCTTGTGGAACCTATACCTGGGGTGAAACAGAGGATTATAAAATTTATGTATATGACCCTCTTGGAATTGAAGAAAATACGCTTGTCAACTTGGGTGTTTATCCTAATCCAAATAACGGTACATTTACTATAGACTTTAGTAGAATCAATACTGATGGACAAGCTCAAATTGATGTATACAATTTGAATGGTCAGCAAGTGTATCACGCTGAAACTTCAAACAAAAAACATCAATTGAGTTTAGAGGGCAACACAGGTGTTTACTTTGTAAAAGTCCAAGTAAATAACCAGGTTTCAAATCATAAGATCATTGTGACAAAATAAAAGGGTAGTTTCACTCTGAATAAAAAACAAACGGCAGCTTTTCTCAGAAAAGCTGCCGTTTTTTAATAGGCTAACTCAACAGCCTATTAATCAACTAACCAAACATTTATTGTAATCGACTTCTTGCAGGCTTATAAGAATCCAATGATGCTTTTTTAACCACATCTGTTTTATGAATTTTACGATCAGTGCTTTTTCTATTTACTTTAAATCTTGCTCTATCATTTGTCTCTGAAGTGTCTTGTGATTTGTATTGAATAAAACCTATACCAGAAAACTCATAGGTAGTGCCTGAATCATAATGGTATAGTGATATGTTTGCATCATCAATAATACTCAATTCAAACGCTTCAATAAATCCACCGCTATAATACAATCTTAGTTCTTTAATATCATCATATCCATTGATGTTGAGCACTTCATAATCACCCTCAAAATCCCAATATAATTCATCCAGAGGTGTGTCAATTTCATCAACAGATGAGTAGAAAGTAGTCACATTTTCAGGTGTAAAGGCTAAATAGTTCTCATAGTCAAAATCATTTAATTCGCCTTCTGCACTAACATATGTTTTTGCCCAAACTTCATACTCTTGTAAAAAATACTCTAAATTATCATAAAACACCTGATCAAAATCAAAGCTGCCTATAGAATAACCTTCTAAGAAGTAGGTTACATCCTCATAAGCATTATATAACCTGATACTATGTGCATTATCTACAATCACCTCAAACTCATAGCTGCCTTCATCACTGTCGTGTAGTGTAATCATATTATCATAGGTTTCATAAGTTCCGGTTTGTACACCAATTCCGTCAGGACCTGTAAACCCTAAACCAACAATATTATTATTGGCATACATCCTTCCATTACGAAAAGAAAATGTAAAAGCTTTTGAAACGAATGGCACCTCTCCATAACCGGTGGTCCGCTCATAATCTACATACCATATATCATAATTGGTTACTACATACTCAGCATCCACGTCATTTACATAATGATGATGCTCATCGACATAACAAGAACTGAATAGTAAAACACTGCTGACTAAAACGAATAATAATTTAATTGTTTTCATCTGTTTATATTTTTGTGTTAATGATTGGTAACAGATGTAATCACCATACTCATGCTTATGTTTTTAATTAAAATATCACATGGTGATTTCATGACTTAATACTTTGATAAAGAAAAATCAAAGTTTGTGCCAAAAAATTATTTATCACATAAAGGATTGATTAACTGTCTTTTATAATATTCGCAAGATTAAATTACGGCTTGGGAGGGGGTGAAGGGAAAGATTGAACAGGGCGCTTTTCTATATTTTTAATTCTATAATAATGCTTTCCTTTTGCATCTGAGTACACTAATACAACTTCACCTTCCTTCAGTTTGAAAGGGTTTTTTTTCACCAAAGGAACTTTATTATTGTACTCTTCTTCGGGTTGATTGCTAAACTGAATATTTCTTATTTCAGATTTCTTATTAAAAAAACCAATCCAATATATTCCCTCTCTAGATTTTTTTACATCAATAGGGGTTTTTCTGTTTTGATAATATATAGAATCGGGCGTAAGACTCTTCGGAAGATGATTGACATTGAGTACAATGCGTGTTCCGGAAATTCCGGGTTGCCCTCCTATCCATTCTTGAATATAAGATTCAGAAATAATAAATGGTAATTTTTTTACAAACTTTAATTGAGTGCTTTTACAAGAAAAAGCAATTCCAATAATTATTATACTTAAAAGAAAAACAAATAATCTCTGTTTCATTTTTATACGAATTATTACTTATCACACAAAAGTAATACCAATTAAAGAATACACTACAATTTGTCTATCACATTTTTTATAAAATTTAGTAAAATATTAGTGTTAAAAAGCCGTTTTATGTTTATTTTCGCATAAACATTTAAATTTTAATCAAGTATGAAAAAATTAGTCCTCTTTACCATAGTTGCAGTACTAAGTTTATCCTCCTGTGTTAGTACCAAAAAATATGAAGAACTGAATAGCAAATTTCTCGCATCAGAACAATCGTTAACTGATTGTAAAGCCAACTTGATGAAATGTCGTACCGAAGGTGACGCTTCGCTCAGTAAAATTGCTTTCCTTAATGAACAGATTCAGTCTCATAAAGACAATATTGCGCAGCTTCAAGAAGCTTATGATAAATGTATCAATCTTAGCCAACAAGGAAATGCCAATATAGGTAAACTTTTAGATGAAATTAATTCTGCTAACAAATATATCAGACAACTTACAGAGATCAACCGTAAAAACGACTCCTTGACATTGGCCTTGAGCAATAAATTCAAACGTTCACTTGACAACCTCAATGATGAGGATGTCGATGTAAAAGTTAAAAAAGGGGTTGTATTCGTTTCATTATCTGATAAAATGATGTTTGACTCTGGTAGTTATGTCATCAAATCTGATGCGTTGCCTGTATTGTCAAAAATTTCAAAAATTGTCAATGACTATCGTGATTACGATATTTTAATTGAAGGTCATACCGACAATGTTCCTATCAAAACAGAATTCTTAAAAGACAACTGGGACTTGAGTGCCATGCGTGCTACTTCTATCGCTCGCTTTATGCAAGATGACCTAAGTGTAGATCCAGCTAGAATTACAGCCGGTGCAAGAAGTGAATATGTGCCTAAAGCAAGTAATGACACAGCAGAAGGTCGTGAAATGAACAGAAGAACTGAGATAATTGTACTTCCAAAACTGGATGAGTTTATGAAGTTGATGGAAGATTCACCACTTGAATAATAATAAACCTTTAAAAACAATTAAATCCCAAATGAAAAATCATTTGGGATTTTTTTGTTTAATTTTGTCCTCAAACTTGATCAAATTTAATTATTGTGAACGCACTATTTATCAGCGGCCCTGAAATTATCATCGTGATATTGATCGTTGTGATGCTATTTGGTGCTGACAAAATACCAGAAATTGCGCGTGGCTTAGGAAAAGGTATGCGCCAATTGCGTAATGCCACCAATGAAGTTAAGCGTGAGATAAATAAAACAGCCTATGAACAAGGTATAGATGCCAATATGGTTCAGGATATTAAAAAAGAAATACATCAAGTAAAAGAAGGTATCGAAAAAGCTACTGAACCTATCAAAAGAGCTAAAAAATTGTGACTTTTTTAGAGGAAATTATTCAAAAAGACAGGGCAATATTAGTTTACCTAAATAATTTAGGGAGTACGGAGTATGATGCTTTTTGGCTTCAAGTAACTGATAAGTACTTCTGGATACCGCTATATTTACTCATTTTATTTTTGTTTTTTCGTTATTATGGTTGGAAAAAAACTTTAGTATTATTAGTAATTACAGCAGGTTTGGTTGCATTTACAGACCAAATTGTAAATTTCATTAAAAATAGCACTCACAGGTTGCGCCCCAATATGGATGAAGAATTAAAATATCTAATTCGAGCTGTAAAAAATCCAAAAAGTTTTAGTTTTGTTTCAGGTCATGCTACCAATTCAACCGCTGTTTCTACCTTTGTCATTTTGTTACTTCATAAGTATGCAAAATTCATTTATTTGATCTTAATTTGGCCTTTGCTTTTTGCTTATAGTAGAATCTATTTAGGTATTCATTTCCCACTGGATGTTTTTTTCGGAATACTTCTCGGAGTATCTATTGGTTTTACTTTTTACTTTATAACTCAATATTTATTTAAAAAAACATTTCTTTATACTAAAATGTTTTGATAATTCCGATTTTAGAAATAAGAATTATTTATATTTGAAATTATTGAAGCATTTTAGTATAACACCAAGCTTAATTCAAAGTCTCTTTGTCGGTTAGCTATTTTTTTAGAAATTTGCCATCCATAATACATTACTATGCAGCATACTTTAGTTCAATACGACAAGATCATTGAAAAATGCCGTTCACTTTTTGAAAAAAAATTACAAGACTATGGTGTTGCCTGGCGTATATTACGACTTCCTTCTTTGACAGATCAAATTTTTATCAAAGCTCAGCGAATTAGAATGCTACAAGAGAATGATATAAGAAAAGTAGATGAGGATGAAATCCCTGAATTTATGGGTATCATCAATTACAGTCTGATGGCATTGATTCAAATCGAACATGGTGTAGCAGAACAACCAGATTTTACCGCAGAAAAGGCACTTGAAGAATATGATAAACAAGCAGAAATCTGTAAAAAATTAATGGAAGACAAAAATCATGATTACGGGGAAGCCTGGAGAGACATGAGGGTAAGCTCCATGACCGATCTTATTATTCAAAAACTATTGAGAATTAAGCAAATAGAGGATAATAAAGGATTTACCTTGGCTTCTGAAGGCATCGCCGCAAATTACCATGATATTACCAATTATGCTGTTTTTTGTCTTATCCTTATTGATGAACTAAATCCAAATAAATAATGAAACCACCATATATAATTCTCTTTACACACAGAGATATGATTATGGTGGTTCTCCCGAAATCTATTCGGGATTACCTATAAAACAACAGAATAATAAACATATGAAAATTTCCACTCATATTGCCAGAATAATAATCGCCATAACTTTCATATTCTCCGGATTTGTCAAACTGGTAGACCCCATAGGTTCTGCTATTAAATTTGAAGAATATTTTAGTGAATATGTGTTAAACTTACCATTTTTAATCCCTTATGCGCTTCCATTTGCCATTTTTTTAATTATTGCAGAATTAATATTGGGAGTCAAACTTTTGGTTGGTTTTAAACCCAAAATAACAACATGGGCTATTGCCGTCCTGATGTTGATATTTTTATTTCTCACTTTTTATACTGCCACTACCGGAAAAGTTTCCGATTGTGGGTGCTTTGGAGATGCTATAAAATTAAGTCCTTGGGGTACTTTTTATAAAAATGTGTTTTTTGGGGCTTTAGTGTTATTACTACTTTTCAATTTGGAGTATATCAAACCCTGGTTTGGCAAAGCAGCCAGTATTTGGATTCCTTTTTTGTCCTTAATTGGGAGTTTATGGATTACTTTTTATGTTTTGAATCACCTTCCTATTATAGATTTCAGGCCTTTTAAAGTGGGTAATAACATTCCAGAAAATATGGAATATAAGGGAAATGGTGAAATTCCTCCTATTCATGATTTTTTCTTAGAAAATGATACAGACGACCTCACACAAACTATATTAGAAGCACCTAAAGCGATGCTGGTCATCAGTTATGATCTGGATAAAAGTAATTTGGATCTTTTTGAAAAGATCCGGCCTATCGCTCAAGAAGCTCTTGACAAAGGCTATTTAGTGTATACTATCTCTGCTTCATCTATGGATATTTATGATGAAGTTAAAGAAATGTTCAAACTGCCCATGGATATGCTATACTGTGACGAAACAGCTATCAAAACTATGATACGTGCTAATCCCGGCATTATGACTATTGAAAAAGGCACCATTACAGGTAAATGGAATGCCTCCGATATTGATCAGATGGTTTTAAAATAATTACAGATGCAACAAATATTATTGGTATTTATAGGTGGCGGCATAGGGAGTGTGTTACGATATGTGATAGGCTTACATCTTAACCGAGAGACCATACCTTACGGCACTTTAAGTGTTAATGTAATCGGTAGTTTGTTGATCGGAATTTTTATGGGTTATTATCTAAAAAAGGAGGGGATTCATCTTTCTGAAAGTCACATTGCATTGATCGTTGTCGGATTATTTGGTGGTTTTACTACCTTTTCATCTTTCATGTACGAAAACTTTCAATTTCTGATGAATGAGCAATACTTTAGGTTTGTCGGCTATACCATTCTTTCTTTATTTCTTGGAATATTGGCTGTAGTTTTAGGTTATTTGATCGGTTATAAAACTATACTGGATCTATTTTAATCTACTAAAATTTTTTATTCTTTTTCAGGCTCAGATTCAACAGCCCTTAACTCATAAAATTCTTTTAGTTCCTCTATATCATAAGGTTTGCTCACAATTATTTTGTCAGCATTGAGGATAAAATAATTAGGCGTGGCATGAGTATTATAATCTTGTGCAATAGTATTTTCCCATTTTCCCAAACCTAATACATGCTCAAATTCGGGATAGTAATAAGTCTCTGATTTCCATTTTGCTTTGCTCTCCTCAGTTTCTAAGCCTATAGCAATGACTTTGACATCTTCTTTGTCCTTAATGTAATCACGGAATTTTGGTATTTCTTTTAGACAATGTGGGCAGCTTGAACTCCAGAAAACGATGATATATTGATTAAAACCTTCCAGTGAATATAAATCTTGTGATTCACCTTCCGTTTCTAAGGGAAAATTAGCAGCTTTTCTACCAATGGCTGTTTTTAATTCCTCACTTATTTTTTGGGAAAAAATCTGGTCTTGATAGGCAACATCCAAATTTTTGTAATAAGTATCAAAAAGATAATCTGTTAATGTAATGTTTTCTTCTCTCGCAAATGAGCGAATTAGCGATTCTATGATATTTGCTTTAAAAGAGATGTCCCCCATTTTTTCCATCACATTATCTACGGCATCCTGGTATAATTTATTTTGTGTTTTGGAATCTTGAGCTACCGTAAGATAAAAAACATAATCCAATACCATATCTACCAGTATGGAAGAATTTTGTAAATTTTTATTACTAAAAATAAGATTGTCAAAATAATGCTCTTTCACAAATGGCAAGTAATCCTGTGGGTCTCGGATTAGTGTTTTGGGTTTGGGGCTTACTTGTGCCATTACCAAATCTTTAACTATAGGGTTCATAGCAGTCTTGCCAAATACTTGCAAATAGGAATCCATTTCTTTTTTTATGGCTGTATACTCTTTTTCCAAAGCTTCTAAATTTGTGGTATCATCGACTTGAAAATAGCTAACTTGAATGGAATCTAGTCTTTGCATATAAGTAAATATTTTTGACAAAGCAGCATAATATTGGGTATTCTCCTTCGAATCTATAAAAGATGGATTCTCTGAGGGGTTCTCTGGATTAAAAGAAAATGTCAAGCACTCTCCTAAATATAAAAAATCCAAATAATCCATCGTTTGTTCATTATAAACCAAACGGTAAATCCCCTTTCTTTGGGTTTTTGGAATAGGCAATTTAAACTTCCCATCTGTTGTATCTTGATAACCCACAAATTTTTGCTTGCCTCCCTCCGGTTGATATAAAATAAGCCTTTTTGTAGTAGGAGGTTCTATATTTATATAAATGGTATCCTTATCTTGAGCAAACACACTATTTGAAATAATCCACAGTGTAAATAGTAATATCAGTTTTTTCATACATCTATTTTTATGCGCTGACGAAAATACAATAATCAAGCCACATTAAAAACTGGTAATTTATTAATAAATTACAAGAGATTAATACTTATAACTGAAAACAAGTCTATTATATTATTAACACAAAAAACTATTTCCCTTATTTAATTTATTGATTTTAGTAATAAATATTAACATTTATTTAGTACTTTTGAAATTCTATTACATTTTGTTTAACTTAATTATTTACCCTATGATTAAAAATTTCTTTTTTAGATCGTTTGTTTTTTCATTATTTTTTATGGTTGCAGTTACTGCGTTTGCTCAAAAAGGTGATCAAAAACTCAATGAAACTACAGTTGCCCCCAATCTTATAATGAAACCAATCGCTTTTGAAATTACAAAGCCATTGAAAGAAAATCCAATCTATTCTGACGTATTATTACATGAACATGAATTCATTTTTAATAACCACAACAAACGAAAAATAGACCCTAACATCTTTCCACCAGATTTTGCAAATATGCCCGAAGATAAAAGTGAGCAAACAAAAGCCGGATGGAAACCAGTTTCAACAAAAGCAACCATGCAAAATTTTGCCGGTCAAAATTCTGGGTCTTATCCACCAGATGCTAATGGAGCTGTGAATGGTACTTACTATTTTCAAGTAGTGAATACGACTTATGCTATTTATAATAAAAACAATGGAAGTATTGTTGCCGGACCTTCTGCATTAAATTCAATATTTAATTCTTCTCTCCCAGGAGCAGGTTGTAATGATGGTGACCCCATTATTTTATGGGACGAACACGCCAATAAGTGGTTTTATGCAGAGTTTTCTCTTTGTGGATCCAATGATTACATGCTTATCGCTGTTTCCCAAACTTCTGATCCCACAGGATCCTGGTATTCCTGGTCTTTTGATGTGGCCGATACACCCGATTATATGAAATTCGGTATTTGGCAGGATGGCTATTATATGGCAACCAATACTAGTGGCGGAAATGATGTATATGTGTTTGACCGCTCGGCTATGATTAATGGTAATAGCAACCCTACCATGATAGGTTTTGACAATCCAAACAGGCCTTCTACTTTTGATGGGTTTCACTGTATTCTTCCTTTAGATAATGATGGCGCCTGGGCACCATCCGGTACACCCGGTCAATTTGTAACAATAGTAGATAATGATCAGGGGAATCCATCTGATGCTTTATGGATTTATGAATTGGTGCCTGATTGGAATACACCTTCCAACTCAACTTTTACCAGAACCCAAACTTTAAATGTGAATGCATTTGCCGGTAATTTTACAGGAAACTGGAACAATATTCCCCAATCCGGAACCGCTCAAAAACTAGATGCAATTTCTACCGTGTTAATGTACAGAGCCCAGTATCGTAATTTTAGTGGTGATCAAAGATTGGTTTTAGCACATACTATAGCCGAAACTTCTGATGAAGCTGCCTTACGTTGGTATGAGTTAGTAAATTCAGGTAGTGGATGGTCTATCAGACAACAAAGTACCTATAATCCTGACAATATTAGTAGATGGAATATGAGTATTGCCATGAACGGCAATAAAGAAATAGGTATTGGTTATTCTGTATCAAATTCTAGTATGAATCCGGGAATACGCTATATCGGACAATCTACATCCTCTAATACCGCCGCTAATAATACTTTAGACATGGCTGAAACTGTGATTTGGAACGGAAGCTATTCACAATCCAGCTACAACAGATGGGGAGATTACTG
>JANTFO010000032.1 GCA_024763365.1 Flavobacteriaceae bacterium | reverse complement strand
CTTCTACCCCTTCTCTTCTTGAAGGCCAATGGTTAACTAGTATAAATACATCCTCTCCCCATAATTTACCCTTGACTTTTAACACATCCCGGGTATAATCTCGATCACCATCCTCTTCGTAAATAATTAAAGGGAAACGCTCCGAACCCAAGAGTTCAAAATCTGTTTTGTTATATATCAAGCCTACATCGATACCCCTTTCGTCTGGCGAATCATAGTGGACATAGTCGTAAGGGTAATTTCGTAGATATTTGGTTTTGAGTAAGTCTTGAATGACATCTCCATTTTCAAGTTCAGCCAAACCAACTAAAGCAGGAGGTTTAGGCGAATGACTTATACCCATAGTAGAAATAACCTCTGCAATATGATTCAATTTTCTTTTATAACGTTTGTAAGTCCATTTTTTGTCCCCATGAGGTGTATAATCGTCATCTAGCGTTTCAGGATCGTCATAAATATCAAAGAGATTGTCTAAATTGTAAAAACCTATAGATAAAACATTTTCTTTAGGGCCTTCTTCTTTAAAATAGGCGCTTCGCATAAGTGTAAAATATTTTGAGAAAGCTAAAGTACTAAAATCAATTCTTTATTTCGGTTTTTGGAATTTGTTTATTGGCATTTGAAATTTCTGCTCTACCTTTGCCATATGATTGATTATACGGTAAAAGAAATAGAAAAAACGGTTTTAATCGGTTTGATCACACCTGAACAGAACGAGGAAAAAGCACAGGAATATCTGGACGAACTGGCTTTTTTAACCTATACAGCCGGTGGAGAAGTTTCCGGACGCTTTACGCAAAAACTGGATCACCCTCACCCGAAAACCTATATTGGTTCAGGAAAATTAGATCAGGTTAAAGAATATATTCTGGAAAATGATATCAGTACCGCTATTTTTGATGATGAACTCTCTCCTGCACAAATGCGAAATATCGAGAAAGTACTCGAATGTAAGATCCTGGATCGTACCAACCTTATCCTTGATATCTTTGCCCAAAGGGCCACTACCAGTTATGCTGTTACACAAGTGGAGTTGGCGCAATACCAATATCTCTTACCCCGTTTAACAGGTATGTGGACTCACCTTAGCCGTCAAAAAGGAGGTATCGGATTAAGAGGGCCCGGTGAAACCGAAATAGAAACCGACCGGCGTATCGTACGTGATAAGATTGCCTTACTTCGGAAAAAGCTGGCCAAGATAGATAAGCAAATGGCGGTTCAAAGAAATAACAGGGGTAAACTGGTCAGGGTTGCGCTAGTGGGTTATACCAATGTTGGTAAATCAACTTTGATGAACCTTATCAGTAAAAGTAAGGTCTTTGCCGAAAACAAACTCTTTGCCACACTTGACACCACTGTGCGTAAAGTAGTCATCAAAAATTTACCCTTTTTAATGACTGATACCGTTGGATTTATCAGGAAATTACCTACCCAATTAGTGGAATCGTTTAAATCTACCTTGGACGAAGTACGCGAAGCCGATCTGCTGGTCCATGTGGTGGATATTTCCCATCCTAATTTTGAGGCACATATAGCTTCGGTAAATCAAATTTTAAAGGAAATTGACAGTTTACATAAACCCATTCTTATGGTGTTTAACAAGATAGATGCCTACCAGCCTGAAACTATTGACGAGGATGATTTGGTCACTGAAAAATCAAAAAAACATTATAGCTTGCGTGAGTGGGAGCATACTTACTTAAAAAAAGAAAATGATCCGGCTGTTTTTATTTCTGCCAAAACAAAAGAAAATATTGATTTACTTCGTAAAACACTATATGAAGAAGTACGGAGTATTCATATTACCCGCTTCCCTTATAACGATTTCCTCTATACAGAATATGAAGAATAAAAAAATACTTGGTGCTTAACCTATTTGACAAACTAACACACATAAAGAAGTCTTACATGAAACCGCTTCGCTACAAAAATCAAGAAAAAAGATAAAAATGTCTTGATTCTTGTGTCTTGTATCCTGACTCTTTTAGCACTTACTAAAAGAATGCTACAACCTATTCTAAACATCCGGGAATTCTATTAATTAAACCAAGCTCCGGACCCTGCAAATAAATAAAAGCAATTATTCCGCTTCTTTTTCAACCGACTCTGGTTTTTCTTCACTTACTTTTTTATCATCAGACTCAGTAGTTTCTTCGCTTTTGTTGTTCTCTTTATAATCTTTATTAAGTGCGTCTAGAATTTCTTCCGTAAGATCCAGTGTAGCATCACCGTATAAAACATTTCCACTTTCCGTAGCTCCTAAAATGTATGTATATCCATTTGCTTGCGCATATTCTTTGACAAAATCTTTAAAATCCTCAATTATCTCGTCCATACTTTCCTGGCTTTCTTGTTGTAAAGTAGCACTTTCTGCTTGCTGTGCTTGTTGGATTTGCTGGTTTTTCTGAAGTAATTCCTGATAACGTGCTTCGGCTTTTTTACGACTCATACGTCGGGAAGATGCATCAAATTCACGTGCCTCTTTTTCAAATTCCATCGCGATTTGATTGTATTTGGCTTGCAGGGCATTTTGTTGGTCTTCCACTTCTTTCTCCAAAGTTTTTACCGCTTTGTATTCTTTCATTATATCGGCCACATCTACATAAGCTGTTTTTTGTTGTTTACATGCGGTGAATAATACAGCTATACTAAGGACTAATAAGACTTTTTGCATCGAATTAAAATTTTATGAGTTGAAATGCAAATGTAGGTTTATTAAGTAAAATAGAAAAATTGTTTAAATAACTTAAAAAATGTAAATTGCTTTCATATTTAATTTTTAATGCTATCAAATGAAATCTCATCCTTTCTCTTTGTTATTATTATTTTTAGTTTTAAATAGTTTTACCGTATTATCTCAAGAAATTGATTCAAAAATTTTTAGTGGCCTACCTTTTAGAAGTATAGGACCTGCTTTTACATCCGGAAGGATTTCAGATATCGCTATAAATCCAGAGAATGAGAATGTCTGGTATGTTGCCGTAGGATCTGGCGGTGTATGGAAAACAGAAAATGCTGGGACTACTTGGAAACCCCTCTTTGATAAACAAGGTTCATATTCAATCGGTTGTCTTAGTATTGATCCAAATAATTCACACACTATTTGGGTAGGAACAGGTGAAAATATTGGAGGCAGGCATGTGGGTTTTGGTGATGGAATTTATGTAAGTCACGACGATGGAACTACTTGGAAAAATATGGGATTAAAGGAATCTGAACATATCTCTAAAATTATAATTCATCCGGAGAATTCAAACATTATTTGGGTTGCCGTCCAAGGTCCACTTTGGAGCAAAGGAGGAGAAAGAGGACTCTACAAATCTATTGATGGAGGTGAAACATGGGAAAACAAACTCTCGGTAAATGAGTGGACAGGGGTAACAGACCTACTTTTAGACCCTAAAAATCCTGATATTTTATATGCTGCAACGTGGCAACGCCATCGTACTGTAGCATCTTATTTAGGTGGTGGCCCCGGTTCTGGTATATATAAAAGTACTAATGCAGGTGAAACATGGGAAAAGCTTGTAATCGGAATGCCTAAAGCAAGAATGGGAAAAATAGGTTTGGCACTTTCACCTTTTGACCATGAAACCATATATGCAGCTATAGAACTTGAACGTCGAAAAGGCGGATTCTTTATTTCTAAAAATGCTGGTGCTTCCTGGCAAAAGCAATCGGATATCATAGCCAAAGGTACCGGTCCTCATTATTATCAAGAAATATATGCATCACCACATCAAAAAGGGTGTATATTTTTTCTGAGTAATTATACTATGTTATCTGATAATCATGGCAAAAGTTTTTATCCTATGAATGTTAAGAACATGCACGTAGATTCACATGCAGTAGCTTTTAAAAAAAATGATCCCAATTATATTTTATTTGGTACAGATGGTGGCTTGTATGAAACACTTGACCATACTAAAACATGGCGTCACTTTAATAATTTACCTATAACACAATACTATAAAATAGCGATAGACGACGCACTGCCTTTTTATAATGTTTATGGCGGCACACAAGATAATGGGTCTACAAAAGGCCCTTCACAGACTACAAGTATTGATGGAATTACTAATGCCCATTGGTCAAAAATACTTGGTGCTGATGGCCATCAGCCGGCCACTGAACCGGGTAATCAGAACATAGTATATGGCGAATTTCAAGAAGGTAGATTGTGGCGTATTGACCAAATTACTAATGAAGCAACGTTAATTCAACCCCAAGCTAAAGAAGGAGAAGCCTATGAACGTTTTAATTGGGATACCCCAATACTAGTTAGCCCTCATAATCCTGCTAGATTATACGTTGCTTCGCAAAGAATCTGGCGTTCAGATAGCAGAGGAAATCAATGGATAGCAATTTCTGAAGATCTCACAAGAAATCAAGAAAGATTTAGTTTGCCCATTATGGGAAATAAACAAAGTTGGGACAATGCCTGGGACGTAGATGCTATGTCTAACTATAACACGATTACATCCTTATCGGAATCTCCTAAAAAAGAAGGTTTATTATATGCAGGTACGGATGATGGTATCATTCAGGTTACTGAAAATGGAGGAAAACAATGGACAAAAATTGTAGTTGGTCAAATACCACATATACCATCAACTGCTTTTGTCAATGATATTCGAGCAGATCTTTTTGATGAAAACATTGTTTATGCAGCCTTAGATAATCACAAATCCGGAGATTACAAACCTTATTTGATCAAAAGCACAAACAAAGGCAAAAATTGGGAATTGATGAACGGTGATCTACCTAAAAAACTCCTTACTTGGCGCTTAGTTCAAGATCATGTGGATAAAAACTTGCTATTCTTAGCTTCGGAGTATGGTATATATTTTACATATAATACTGGAAAAAATTGGGTAAAACTTAACGACAGTCTCCCTACTATTCCATTTAGAGACATTAGCATTCACCGTAGGGAAAACGATTTGGTTTGTGCCTCTTTTGGGAGAGGTATTTATATATTAGACGATATTACCCCTTTACGTCAATTTATTAATCAAAAAAATAAAAATAAAAGCATATTATTTGATGTGAAAAATGCTTATAAATTTCAATATCAAGAAGGTTTATATGGCGCCGGTGATAATACTTTTAAAGCTAAAAATCCACCATATGGAGCTATTTTCACCTATTATTTGCCTAATAAAATTAAGGAAAAAGCTGATTTGAGAAAAGAACACGAAAAGAAATTAGAAAAAGAAAAAAAAGAAATTGAATTTTTGGGTTGGGCGCTTTTAGAAAAAGAAATCACAGAAAATAAACCCGAAATACTCATACAAATAACCGATTCAAATGATAATCTTATCAATACTATAACTGGTAGTAATAAAAAAGGGTTCAATAGGGTAAACTGGAATCTGGATTATGCTCCAAAGACTACCATCCCTGTCGAAAAAAATAAAGGAAATAATAATTCTAATGGAATAAATGTGGATCCTGGACAATATAAAGTACAAGTATTTAAAAAAGTAGGTGGTCAAATTTCTGCTTTAACAGAGAAAAAAGAATTTTCTGTAAATCAATTATTTAAAGGAGCTTTGGAAGGTGTATCAAAAAAAGAATTTATTACTTTTCGCGATGATTATTTCAAATTTAGTGAAAACATTACTTCTGTTATAAAAGAGGTTGAAAAAACAGGAAAATATATACACGCAATGGAATTAGCGGCTAAAAGAGCCAATAGGCAAGATAATACCATCTTTAGAGAGGTTTATATAGCCAAAGAGAAGTGGCTTGAAATTGATAAGTCTTTAAATGGTTATCAATCTAAAAAAGAAGTAGGCGAACGTAACAATCCAAATCCTTTCGCTGCTTTTATGATTGGTAGAAATGCACTAAACACTACCTATGGCCCAACAGAAATGCATAAAACTGAATTACAAAGGGCACAAAAACAATTAACCAAAATTGAAAGCTTGTTACATGATCTTAAAAATGATAATATACTTTCTATAGAGCATAAATTAAAAGAATTAAATGCCCCACGTATTGAAGGACAGGATTAAATCAAAATAAAAACATAGAATTTGTGAAAAATTGAACTTTTCAGCTAAAGTTTTTTGTATTTTTAACCAAAATTTGAAAAAATGCTACAAAAATTTCATTTAAAGAATATCCTGTTTCTTGATATAGAAACAGTGCCTCAAAAGGAAAGTTTTGACCAACTGGATGCTGAAAAAAAAATACTTTTTGAGAAAAAGACTGCTTACCAACGCAAATCAGAAGAAATAGAAGCTCCGGATTTCTACAATAGGGCCGGTATCTGGGCAGAATTCGGCAAGATTATCTGTATTTCTGTTGGATATTTTACTCCGGATGATAAATTTAGAATTCGCTCCTACTACGGTGAAGAAATAACTATTTTAACAGACTTTAAAAAGCTTCTTGATAACTATTTTAACAGACCGGAACACATACTTTGTGCTCATAATGGGAAAGAATTTGATTTTCCTTATATAGCTCGTAGGATGATCATTCATGGGATGCCTTTACCGGAAAAATTACAGCTCTTCGGAAAAAAACCCTGGGAAGTACCGCATCTTGACACGTTGGAACTATGGAAATTTGGAGACTATAAGCACTTTACTTCTTTACAATTGTTAACCAATATTTTGGGAATCGACTCCCCAAAAGATGATATAGACGGTAGTATGGTTGCAGAAGTATATTACCAGGAAAATGATATTGAACGTATCGTAAGCTATTGTGAAAGGGATACGCTCGCTGTAGCACAGGTCTTACTCAAATTTATGATCAAACCCCTACTAAAGGAAAAACAAATCATTATAGTAAAGGAATAAATCACTTGATACTTACAGCCAACCCGGCAGACAAAGAAGCATATTTTTGAAAAGTATAATCGGTAAATAGTTTCACTGGACCTGCATTTAATCTTATACCTAAAGTTGTTCTAAAACCACCTTTTTTAAATTGCATGGAAACCGGATCTTTCATGATTTCGTCAGATTCATAAGAGCCATTATTATTAAAATCAAATTGATAAGTTCCTAAAGCGTCCAAGGCTGTACTACCACCTGTATAGCCCATGGCAAAATAAAAATTAACAATTTTCAAGTCATACCCCCCTATAGCTTGTAGGGTAAATGTATTAACTGAGGCTTGCATTTCTTGATTTTCACCGTCTACACCTGTATTATTAGGTTTATAATTCACTTTTGCATTAGTAAAAGCAGCTAATAATGATAAACTTGATTTTGAAGTATGAGTCGAATCCTTTTCTTGAAATAATTTTAAAAGATTTTGTTTTATCCCAATTCCTGTCAAACCGGCTTTAAACTCTTCTTTCCCTGATTTTGGTAAAAACTTTATCATAACATCTGTATCTCCTGTTAATCCCAGACTTGCTTGAACCATAGGTAAAGGTAGTGAAAGAGGTATAAAAAAATCTTCCGGCCACTCATGTCCTATACCATCCGGCACATCAATTAAAATACTATCTGTTCCATTGCTGGCATTGAGTTGCTTATTGGTTTCTCCTCCTGCAATAGTCGGCAATAATTGAGAATTCCCAGAAGGCAAGCTTAAATAGTTGTATTCGCGCTCATCAAAAACAAAACTTTTTTCATCCTCCGGCACAAAAGAAGTTGTGGCAGAAATCTGAATATCAAAACCCCATTTCTTATGCGTATCGGCCTGAGAATACCAAGTATTATTCATGTTGTACATAAATGGATTGATAGCCGGCGATAAATAATGGGTGAAATAGGTTTCAGCATCTTCTAAACCGGCATAAACTTCTTCAATTTGTGCGTAATTAACTTGCATAAATCCAAATACCGCTACTAAAATGTGCAATAAAATTCTATTCATATTTTTTTGTTTTAAAAAATTAGAATTCTATAGGTTTTTCTTTCTCTAATGGTTCCTCTTTTACTTCAACATCCGAGGAATCATCACAGTTTAGTTTTATACTTACCACCGCCGGTTTCTCAAAATCCTGATCACTAATTTTAAGTTCATGATGTGCGTAACATTTTTTCATATATAAAGCCCAAATAGGTAAGGCCATTGAAGCACCCTGACCCTTATCTATATACCTGAAGTGTGTGGCACGGTCTTCACCTCCTACCCAGGCACCACTCACCAAATTGGGGACAATTCCTATAAACCAACCATCGGATTGAGATTGGGTAGTTCCGGTTTTCCCGGCAATAGGGTTTTTGAATAAATATGGAAAACCAGTCACCACATTATCAGGATTGGCTGTCCAGCCGCTTTTCAAACGTGCGCCTGAACCGGATTCGGTAACACCTTTCATTAATTCCAGCATGACATAAGCTGATTCTTCACTTAACACTTCATTGGTCTTGGGAACAAATTCCTCTAAAACAGTCCCATTTTTATCTTCAATACGCAAAAGCATGACGGGTTCCACACGCTGGCCTTTATTGGGAAAATTGGTATATGCGCTTAATAATTCGTATAAACTTAAATCTATAGCACCCAATGCAATAGATGGGTTGGCTTGAATTTCTGATGTAATACCTGCACGCTTGGCCAAATTGGCCACCGTAACCGGACCTACTTCGTCTATTAGCCGTGCTGTAATGACATTAATAGAGTTGGCTAATGCATTTTTAAGGGTACGTTCTCCACCATAGGATTCCCCAGCATTTTTGGGTGTCCAATCTTTATCCATACCATATTTTTCTTTTGGAATGGTATAAAGGGTGTTGGGGTATTTATCACAAGGAGATTTTTTTAACTGATTGATGGCTGTAGCATAAACAAATGGTTTGAAAGTAGAACCCACCTGACGCTTTTGTTGTTTGACGGCATCAAACATAAAATGCTTGTAATCCACACCTCCAACCCAGGCTTTAATATGTCCCGTTTGCGGTTCCATAGATAGGAAACCTGCTCGTAGGAAATGCTTGTAATACAAAATAGAATCACGGGGAGTCATTACTGTATCAATATCGCCCTTCCAGGAAAAAACACGCATATCTGTCTTTTCGTTAAAAGTCTTGATAATATCTTTATCACTATAGCCGGCTTCTTTTAGTTTGCGCCATCTTTCAGATCTTTTCATGGCACGATTGATAGAGGTTTCTATTTCTTTAGGCGTCAAATCAATAAAAGGATGGGTTTTGTTATATTTTTGCTCATTGAAAAAAGCTCGTTGAAGGTTGGCCATATGTTCCTGAACTGCTTCTTCTGCAAACTGCTGCATACGGGAGTCCAGGGTCACGTAAATTTTAAGCCCATCACTATGCAGATCATATAAACTTCCGTCAGGTTTAGGATTTTCTTTGATCCAATCTTTCATATAATCCCTGAGATATTCTCTAAAGTAGGTGGCTAAACCATCACTGTGGCTCTCTCTATGAATATCCAATCCTAAATCCATTTTTTGTAAGGAATCTTTCCACTGCCGGGAAATAAAATGATTGCGTTGCATTTGTTTTAAAACCACATTTCGGCGGTCTTTGACCATTTCTTCTCTACGTAATGGATTAAATAATGAGGAGTTCTTCAACATACCCACCAACATGGCGGATTCCTCAATATTTAATTCGTTAGGTTCTTTCCCAAAATATATACGTGAAGCAGAACGAATCCCAACTGCTTGATTGAGAAAATCGTATTTATTCAGGTACATAGCGATAATTTCTTGCTTGGAATAGTTTCGCTCTAACCTGATCGCTATAATAATTTCTTTGACTTTCTGAATGATTCTTTCAATAATATTGGTCGCACGTGGCCCCGTAAATAACATTTTAGCTAACTGCTGCGTAATGGTGCTGGCGCCACCACCACCTCCCATTTTAACTAAAGCCCTCAACGTACCTCGTGCATCTACGCCAGAGTGTTTATAAAATCGTTCATCTTCTGTTGCGATTAAAGCGTTTACTAAATTTTGAGAAAGGTCTTTATATTGAACAGGGGTACGATTCTCCTTGGCATACTTGCCTAAAGTAACACCATCTATAGAAATTACTTCACTAGCCAGGTTGTTTTCTGGATTTTCTAATTCTTCAAAAGTGGGCAATTTGCCAAAAACACCCATTCCTGCCAATACAAATAACAAGGCTACAAATACCAAACCTGAAGTGAGTAATCCCCAAAACCAGCGGGAATATTTTTTGAAACTATTTGTTGTTGCTGCTGTTGACATGAATTTTTAATTTTTGATTTTCTCAATACTTAAACCCACAGACCTCACTCCTTCTAACGAGTATATCGGCTCAATAGTATTTCTTGCTCTCATCGCCTGTCGTGCTTCAAAATGATAATTTCCTGTTTCCGGAAAACGTATATTCTCCTTATAAAATAGTTTGTTTTCCTTCACGTCAGAAAAACCGGAACCCAAAAAGTAACCGGCATTATCGGTCATTTCATATTCCAAAGTATCTATGACCACACTTTTATCCGGAAAGTGCATCTTGGTAATGACAAACAAATTACTATATGCATAATCTCGGTCATTTCTAATATTAATAAACAAATTATAGTGATTAATGCTGTCATTGACCGGAATATCAAATGAAACAGGTTCATCATAAGGCCAGGCACCTGATGCCATTTTAAAGTTTTTATTGAATAAAATACCATCCGTGCAAGAAAACAAAGTTAATAAGACCAATAAAAAAAATATGCTGTAAAACTTGATCATTTTTTAGAATTAGTATTGGGTTTTCTATTGTTGGATTTTTGTTTTTTGTTTTTAATTTGGTTTTTATTTCTGCGGTTCCTTCTTTTCTTTTTTTGGGTTTTGGGCTTGTCAAAACGGGTAATACTATCCACTCCAACGGCATCTTCAAAGTTAATTTTTTTCACCTCTTCTTCTACCTCCAAATCAGATAAGGAAGCTGCTTTCTGCCCCTTTTTATTTAAGGCTATGATCTCATGTACCTGTTCTACCGAAAGCGGGTACCATTTGTAATCGTCACTATCTTCATATGCGTACCAAATGAGTTTTTTGAATATATCCATTTTGATATATCTGGCTTTACCCTTTTCAGTAAGTAAAACTTTATCGGTGTCGGGGAATTTTTTTAAAGCATCGAGATACGAATCCAACTCAAAGTTCAAGCAACATTTTAAGCGACCGCACTGTCCTTGTAATTTTGTGGGACTTAAAGATAGCTGTTGATAGCGGGCGGCCTGTGTATTTACTCTTTTAAAATTGGTCAACCAAGAAGCACAACACAACTCCCTACCACAAGAACCTATCCCACCCAGACGGGAAGCTTCGTGACGTAGATCAACTTGCTTCATTTCAATACGAACCTTAAAGGCCGCGGCCAATTCTTTGATCAACTGGCGAAAATCTACCCTTGAGTCAGCGGTATAATAAAAAATGGCCTTTTTGTTGTCCCCTTGATATTCTACATCGGACAACTTCATTTTTAAACCCAATTTATCGACAATCAAACGTGCTCTTTGCTGCGTAGACAATTCCCTACTTTTGGCTTTTTCCCATATATCTATATCCCTTTGTGTGGCTTTACGATAAATTTTTGGAATATCCCCGGTGTTTGGATTGATATTATGCTTGACTAATTGGCTTTTTACCAATTCCCCTGATAGGGAAATAGTCCCGATATCATGCCCCTGAGAAGTAGCCACCGCAACTGCCTCTCCTGTACACAAAGATAGTTTATCTGTATTTCTGAAATATTCTTTACGTCCATTTTTAAAACGAACTTCGTAAATGTCAAAATTGGGTTGAGTATCTGGTAATTTCATATTACTCAACCAATCAAAAACACTGAGCTTATCACAACTCAAGGTATGACAACTACCATTTTTATTACAACCGGTAGGTAAAGTCAATATATCTTCTTGCTGTCCACAATTGGTACAACTCATATTCTTATAGTTAGAAAGTAGAAAATAGAAAGTAGAAATACTGTAAAGCAATAATTCTCAATCTATTCTCTAATTTATTATACATTTTTATCCTCGCACAAATACCCACACTACACCGCTTTCAAAAATACGTATATAAAACAAAACTTAAAAAATTTATTGCAATTTTACTTTGATGATCTTTACGGGACAGCCTTCAGCGGCTTTTTCGTTGGCTTCCATAAGGCTGTCATTATAAATTTTAACGGTATGAAAACCGGACCTTTCTCTGGAATGTAGAAGCACAGCTTTACCATCTTTTTTAGACATACGGTATTGTTCCGGTGCCACTTCTTGACAATAATTGCAACCAATACATTTGGCTCTTTGAAGGGTAATGATAATCAAAACTTTAATTTTCGTTTTTATGGCGCTAAATAATTACTATTTTTGTTAATAGACAATTTTTTAAAATTTTTATGACTCACTTTAAGGCTAGATTGTTGTTTACACTCTTTTTAGGTATAGCTGTTTTTCTTTTACACTTTAAAAGTTTTAAACTTATGCCTGCCAAAACACATGCCTGGGCACAAAGCGACCATTACGCATTAGCCTTGGGTTTTTTAGATAACAATTTTGATTTTTTTCATCCACAAACCTATACCTTAAACCATCAATTTCCTCCTCAAAAAAATAACATAGATAATAGCAGAATAACAGCAGTTGACTTTCCATTAATACAATATGTTTCGGCACTTGCTATGAAAATACTTAATACCAAAGAGCCCTGGGTTTTTCGGTTGATGTCATTATTATGGAGTATTGTTGCTTTGCTTATTTTATTTGAAACTATTCTAAAAATAAAAGGTTTTTGGAAAGCACTGTTAATCACATCTTTGATTCTTTTTATTCCAACTTATGCTTTTTATCAAAATAGCTTTATGCCTTCTATGGCAGCGTTTAACAGTTTGATAATAGGTTTGTCGATGTTGATAATATACTTTCATAAAAATCAGACAAAATATTTTATTTTAGGTGTGTTTTTTATGACACTTGCCGCTTTGATGCGGTTTACTGAAGTGATTTTCTTAATTGCTTTGTTTGGTTCATTTTTTATAAAATCTCTAAAAAACAAAACAGTAGCTAAGGAAATTTATGGAGTACTTTTTGGTTTGGTTTTGGTGGGTATATATTTTTTGTATAACCAATATTTAGGAAGAACTTACGGTTCTGTTTTTCTTAACAAACCTCTATTAGCTAGTTCGCTTACAGACTTATTCTCAGATTTAATACGACAGATTTATAATTATTTAAGGCGCGTTTTTAATTTCTTATATTTAATTGTCTTTATTCTACTTTATCTTTTGATTAAGAAAAAAGGCTTTGTCAAAAGATGGTATGTATGGGAGTTATGGGTTTTTATCTCTGTAATTGGGGTATTGGCATTTAACCTTTTAATGTCCGGACACATGAAAGGTCATGATTACTATGCACTTGACACATGGATACCTTTATTTTTGTTGAGTATTTCTTATATACTGTTACATATAAACCTCGACGAAGAAAAATATATTCCGGTTTTTGTAATAGTTGTTTTATCAGGAATTATGACTTATACAGTAGAGAAACAGTTTAACACTTACTCATCTCCAACAAACAAGGTAGAAAAAGTTATTGAGGATTTTGAACAAAGTGCTTCATTTCTAGATAAATATATTCCGGAAAACGAAAAAACTGTAATTATCAGCAGGCATGGTTGGAATACCCCTATGATAGGTTGGCAAAGGCCTGTTTATAGAGTAGCGTGGAAGTTTGACAAACAAATACCGACTGTTTTTGAAAATGATTATGATTTTATCATTACTCACAATGCCGGTTTTGAAAATACTGTTTTAAAATATATGCCTAATTTTACCCAAAAAGCAACAAAAATTGCTGATAATTCACTGGTAAGCATATGGAAACCTAAATGAGAAAACCTTTATTTATTCCCCACAAAAGTGATTTTCATCAGTAGTGTCAATTGTGGCAACTTGAACTGTGTTCTTTTCTTCTGCATATACTGTTTTTACGATTTTATAAAGTTTATCCGAAGGGCGAATGCGAAAATCTAAAGGAATAGTGACGCTGTCTCCTTTTAAGGCTTTATCTTTCTTTTCATCGTTTACAAACATTTCATTTAAATCCAGTTCCTTAGCGCCGGTAGTAGATCCTGTAATCAATATTCTGTCTCCGATAGTCAAATCATAGGCTAAAATGCTAAACTCACCGATCTTGGCTTTGGGAAAATAATGCATGCCTTTTCCGATATATACTTTCTTCTGTGTAGCTTGTGAGCCAGGGGTTTTACTCCACTCACCCAGTTTTCTCCCTAAGTAGTAACCGCCCCAAAAACCTCGGTTGTATACTTTTTTTATTTCATTCATCCAGTCATCGATTTTTTCTTTAGAAAAAGTTCCTTCCTCTATGGCATCTATGGCTTCCCTATAGGTTTTTACTGTAGTAGCCACATATTCCGGCGCTCTTCCACGACCTTCAATTTTCAAAACACTAATACCCGCATCACTCAATTCATCTAAAAATTCTAAGGTACATAAATCCTTGGGCGACATGATGTATTCATTGTCGATTTCTAGTTCATGGCCATTCTCCTTATCTATAACCAAATAGGGTTTGCGGCAATTTTGCTTGCAAGCCCCTCTATTGGCGCTGGAATTAAAGGTGTGTAAACTCATATAGCACTTGCCGGAAACGGCCATACACAAAGCTCCATGCCCAAAAACTTCAACCTCTACTAATCTACCCGAAGGCCCTCTCACATCCTGACGCCTGACTTCGTCAATGAGCTTTTTTACCTGCCCCAAACTCAACTCCCTGCTCAAAACTACGGTATCGGCAAACATGGCATAGAATTTCAAAGTTTCAATATTAGTGATATTGATCTGGGTGGAAATATGTACCTCCATACCTACTTGTCGAGCATAAGCTATAACGGCTTGATCCATTGCTATAACAGCCGTAATGTCAGCTTCTTTGGCTTTATCTATTAAAGTTTTGATTATGCTTAAATCGTGGTCGTAAACAATGGTGTTTAGGGTAAGATATGTGCGAACATTGGCTTTTTTACACCTTTTGGAAATTTCATGTAAATCTTCTAACGTAAAGTTAATTGAAGCTCGGGCGCGCATATTAAGTTGCTCAACACCAAAGTATACCGAATCTGCACCATTATCGATAGCTGCCTGTAGTGATTCAAAACTACCGGCGGGCGCCATGAGTTCTATTTTTCCTGATTTTGTCATTTGTTTATAAAGTAGTTTTTAGGGGGCAAAGATATAAAATGTGGTGTTCCATAACATTTTTAGTTTAATTGTTTGCGAAAGATACATTAATCCACTTGATTCTTTTTATGATAAAAGTCTAAAACATGATTAGGAATTGTTGAATTTTTATCCATATAAGTATCCGGAACCGGATAAGCATAAGATGGTTTTACCTGAATCTCACCTGCCCAATAATTTAATAAGCGGTATTCTTCATTGTCGTCTGGGGGCGAATTTGCAATCTTTGCTGATGCCGTATTAATGCTAATCTCAATGACTCTAGTGATTTTTAATTCTTTATCCGTAGGTTTTCTACAATGTTCCCACCTATTAGGGACAAAATGATTGATGATGCTTTTCAAACCTTGAAGTTTAGCTTCCTTATCTGTAAGTTCCCGTACATTTCCAAAAACCATAACAGATCGATAATTGACCGAGTGGTGATAGGCCGATCTGGTCAATTTCATCGCATCTAAAATCATGACATTTAAACAAACTTCCTTTGCCGCAATTATTGCATTGGTCATCCTGTTATTCAAGGATCCGTGCAAATATATTTTTTCGTTTTCTCTTCCAAAATTGATCGGCTGGACAAAAGCTCTACCTTCATGAATAAAAGCTATATGACAAACTTCTGATGCGTCTAATATGGCATGTATTGTCTTTTTATCATAGGCTGCTTTTTGACTATTTCTAACAACTTTATTTAATTTCGATTTTTGATAATCCATAGGATTGTGCTCTTAATGGTATCTTTAACTAATAATTCAAAACATCCTGTAAACGGAAAGAGTTACATTTTCCGGAATTTGTCTTTTGTTAAAAAAGTAGCTTTTAGGAAGCCAAAACTGTGGGGTAAGTACTAAGAAATGTCAACTGATTGTCAACGGTGGACCTCTAACTTCTAACTCTCTCTCACTTCTTCGGCTCCTCCACTTTAATAATATAGTACTTTGTATCACCCATCCAGGGAAAAGTACCAAAGCGCTCTTCGTAGGTTAATTTGACCATTTTACCCTGCATCTCTTTGAGGTCATCAATCACTTCTTTTTCTTTATGTTCTACAGAAAACAAAAAGCGTTGTGATTCGGATACACCTTGGCTCAACTCACCTTCCCAGGTTTTAAATATGAGACCTTTATGGCTAAATTTAATTAACTCACCTGCTCGATAACCCTCGCTATAGGGCACATAATAAATAAAAGCAAAGTAACCGGCAATGACAACAGCCAATGCTAATATAATCGTAATAAATATTTTTCTCATAACTACTATTGTAAGGTGTAACAAAAGTAAATTTTTTTCAACATATAAGCATCAAAGCTTTTTTTCATCATTAAAAAAAGTTATTTTTAACCCAAATTAACCTTAAAAAATATAAAAATGAATATTCCTGTTTTTTTTATTGTCATCATTGTATTGTTAATCCTTTCAGGTTTGTTTGTCGTAAAACAACAAACAGCAGCTGTTATTGAACGTTTCGGTCGTTTTCAAAGTATTAGAAATGCCGGATTACAACTAAAGATCCCTTTGATTGATAAAATTTCCGGACGAGTGAGCTTGCGTATCCAACAACTGGATGTCATCGTGGAAACCAAAACAAAAGATGACGTATTTGTACATTTAAAAATATCCGTACAGTTTTTAATACAATCCGACCACGTCTATAATGCCTTTTACAAACTTCAAAACCCTCATGAGCAAATCACAGCTTTCATTTTTGATACCGTTCGGGCAGAAGTCCCAAAAATGATCTTGGACGATGTGTTTGAGAAAAAAGAGGAAATAGCCTTGGCTATCCAACGTGAATTAAAACAAGCCATGCTTGAATACGGATATGATATCATCAAAGCTTTGGTAACAGATATAGACCCGGACGAAAAAGTCAAGATTGCGATGAATCGTATCAATGCCGCTGAACGCGAAAAAACAGCAGCTCAATACGAGGGAGATGCCCAGCGTATTTTAATTGTAGAACGCGCCAAAGCCGAAGCCGAAAGCAAACGGCTACAAGGACAAGGAATCGCAGACCAACGTCGTGAAATTGCCCGCGGATTGGAGGACAGTGTGGATATTCTCAATAAAGTGGGAATCAACTCTCAAGAAGCCTCTGCTTTGATCGTGGTAACCCAACATTATGATACCCTACAAGCTATCGGAGCCGATACCAATTCAAACCTCATTTTATTACCTAATTCACCACAAGCAGGTAGTGAAATGCTCAACAATATGGTAGCTTCCTTTACAGCAGCTAACCAAATAGGGGAGGAAATGAAAAAAAGTAGAGATCATAAAAAATAAACATTGTTTTTATCAAATAAAAGCGCAGGATTTTAAAAAATCCTGCGCTTTTCTGGTTAATTAATGTTTGGTCAGTTATACTATTCGTTTTTTTCATTGATTTTATCATCGTCTTCTTTAGTAGCATCTTTAAACTCTTTGATACCACTACCCAAGCCTCGCATCAATTCGGGAATTTTACGGCCACCAAATAATAGTAAAATAACCACCACAATAATGATGATCTGTGGGCCTCCTATCATACCGAGATATATACTTAATGCATTCATATTATTTACATTTTAGAGTTCAAAGATACAAAGGTAACAAATATTTTACTTTGAAATAATTGAAATTTTTGACTATTTAAGTATTAATTTTTGGGTATATACCTCTTTTGTAGCGTGTAAAACCAAGTAATACATACCTGCCGATATATCTAAAAGATCAATCATGTTATATTCAATATTCCCTTTTTTAACAAGGCTACCGGCCAAATCATAACACTCATAATCCTTGAAATTTTGATGGGATTGTATCAACACATAGCCTTTTGAAGGATTCGGATACAAGTTGTAGTTTTCTTGTGTCAACTCTACAAACTCTAAGCCTACCCCCCAGGTATACCAGATATCTTCGGTTATTCCGGTAATGTCTTCGGTCTGATTTACGCCCACACCAGATTGCCCATTGTTGAAAATCACATTGAGTGAAGTCACCTCAGGAAAAAAATACTTATACCAACCATCCTGATGAACATACATTTCCTCTCCGGGCCAGGCGGTAGTGGGAATACTACCTCCGACTACTTGCCAGTAATAAACCTTAGGTGTGACAGCATTCCAACCGGTAGCATCCGGATCAGGTTTGAAATACACAGTGATACCGCTTTCGGTAAATTCATAATTTTCAATGACTATATCGGTGGCATCACCTGAGTTATTTTGCGCAAAAGCCCTGAGCTCAGTAGTTTGGTCTATATTGATATTTCCCGAATTCAAAAAACTATCAGAGGAAGTGTCCGGATCTGTCCCGTCTAAAGTATAGTATATCGTGACATCCTCTTGATTTACATCAGTAGCCGAAAGACTTACATTGACATTGCTACCCGGGGGGAATTGCCCCCCTTCGGGGGAAATGCTTAAGCACGGATTATCAATGCTCGGTGGTTCAGTCAGCCATCCGGTATCCCAATCATACCAGGCTTCACCATCAACAAAAAGATCCGGGCTTTGTTCGCCGTTACCATTGAAAATAAGGTTGGCACTCACCACATTTTGAAAAGTGTAATAATACCAATCTCCACAACCTAAGGCGGTCATGGATTGACCCGGCCAAGCGGGTAAGCCGGTATTTTCCGGTACCTGATTCCAGATATAAATATTGGGCGTACTAGTCCATGTTGTAGGTTTTTTAAAGTACACATTAAAAGAATTACCCTCACCGATATAATAGGTTTTCGTGACAATATCAGAGGCATTGCCTTCAAAATCCTCAGCAAATACTTTGATGGTCGTAGTCTCAGTAATATTCAAACTAAAGCTACTCACCGCACTGGTCGAATCATAATCAGGGTCAGTGCCATCTGTCGTATAATATAAAACAGGAGTGGGGTCGTTGGTATCTGTGGCTGTTACGGTAACTTCTACAGGATCGGGCCATGAGTTTTGTACAGGGTCAAAACTAATGCTGGGACTAACATTTAAATTAGGACCTACCCACACATGGTGGATTTTAGTCTTTTTAACATTGCCATAAGTATCCGTAATCTCTATATAATAATCTACCAGCTTATTAGATAAACCTTCTATATAAGCATAATACAAGTTAGCAATAGCATCGGGTAGCATAAAGAAATCTACCTCAGGATTACCGGTCACATTATCTACCGGCATAATACGTTCGGACATATTGATGCTCACCCAATCTCCTACACCGGAGCCTCCTGCATAAGTGTCATTATCAGCATCGGTCAATGGGTTTACGCCATCATTATCAATGCGGTATTTCAATACTGCTGTTTCAATACCATTGACATCATAAGCCAGTGTCCAAACGGCAAAATCTGCCGGATTTAAGACTTGTTGGTAGCCGTAATTGGGCCCAAAACCTATTTCCCCGGGATTGTATGGATATCGTTGGGGTGTCAAAACCGAAGGGGGCGTATTGTCAACCCCCGTATGGGCATCGATTGTAGTTTCAGCATGAGCAATGGCTCTGTTTACTGCCAATGTCGCTTTGATCTCAAGGTCTAATGCCAATCCGTAGTAGGCGTTTCCACTATCATATCCGGGTAAGAGAAAATGCCATGCTTTTTCAGCAGGGCTTGAATTTCCGTCGGGGCTTACGATTTCAGCTATATCAACACCGCCTTCTAATTCTTCTGCCATTTTACAAAAATTATCACCGGCGTAAAGCACGGCTGTATTTCGTACATCTTCTGTCCAAGCATTTGGGT
>JANTFO010000031.1 GCA_024763365.1 Flavobacteriaceae bacterium | reverse complement strand
GAAGCAAAAGACTTAGCGAATGTTCTTAAAGCAGGTAAACTACCCGCTAAAGCACATATCGTACAAAGTGAAATCGTAGGCCCTTCTTTAGGAAAAGAATCTATTAAAAAGAGTGTCAACTCATTCATATTAGCGCTACTATTGGTCTTGATATGGATGGTATTCTATTATGGTAAAGCAGGTGGATTTGCGGATATAGCTCTTATGGTTAATATCTTATTTATCTTTGGTATTCTTACGGCATTTGGATTTGTATTGACCTTACCTGGTATTGCCGGTATCATATTGACCATTGGTATGTCGGTAGATGCGAATGTGATTATCTATGAACGTATTAAAGAGGAATTAGCAAAAGGCAAAAAGTTGAAACAATCCATTGTGGACGGGTTTAGTTTTAAAGGAGCCCTCTCTGCCATTGTGGATGCTAATATCACAACTATGTTAACAGGTATCATTCTGTATATGTTTGGTACAGGCCCGGTACAAGGTTTTGCCTTGACGCTGATCATTGGTATCATGACTTCTTTGTTTACAGCCATTTTTATTACCCGTAATTTGATTGACTGGGCAGTAAGTAGAGATTGGAATTTGACATTTAATACACCAGTAACCAAAAAATGGTTCCAGAGTTTAGAAATGAAATTCCTACAAAAACGCAAGATAGCTTACATAATATCAGGAGCTATTATTTTAATCGGTATCATTTCATTGTTTACCAATAGTTTGAATTATGGTGTTGACTTCAAAGGAGGTAGAACCTATGTAGTCAAATTTGAAGAAAGACAAAATGCCAATGAAGTGGCGACATCTCTTAAAACTGTCTTTAACGATGCGCCGGAAGTAAAAACATATGGTTCTGACGACCAGTTAAAGATTACCACCAAATTTAAAATCGATGAAGAAGGCCAGCATATAGACGAAGAAATTCAGGAATTGTTATTCAATGGATTACAACCATACTTACCTGAAGGAGCTAACTTTGATCAATTTAAAGGTGGTTTTGACAATCAGGTATATGGTATTATGAGTTCTATCAAAGTTGAGCCCACCATTGCAGACGATATTAAACAAGCAGCTTTCTTTGCCATATTAGCTTCTCTATTGGTTGTATTCTTATACATCTTATTGCGATTTAAAAAATGGCAATATAGTTTAGGAGCAGTAGTAGCCGTATTCCATGATGTTTTGATCGTATTGGCTATTTTCTCATTGTTCTGGAAAGTATTACCATTTGATATGGAGATCGGCCAATCGTTTATAGCAGCCATTCTTACGGTAGTTGGTTATTCTATGAACGATACGGTTGTTATATTTGACCGTGTAAGAGAGTTTTTAGGTTTACATAAGAGTTGGGATTTTGAAAAGGTTATTGATACCGGTCTGAGCAGTACGCTTGGTAGAACCATCAATACCTCTATGACTACATTAGTTGTTTTGTTGGCCATATTCTTCTTTGGAGGAGATTCCATTAAAGGATTCATGTTTGCCTTGATAGTTGGGGTGGTTGTGGGTACTTATTCATCACTATTTGTAGCTTCGCCAATTATGTATGATACCATCAGATTGGTGGAATCTAAAGATAAAAACAAGAAAAAGTAAAGCTAATCCTATAAAGTTTACAAAAGCCGCTTTTGATAAAAAGCGGCTTTTGTGTGTTAAAGATTTATGTCAATGGATGATTTTTAAATCAGCTGTTGACTGCATAATAATAGGTGAATTTTATCTTTAAATACTAATAAAAAAAAAGTATTTTTGTTGTTTAATTCAAATCAAATGTCAGAAATAGTTCACCTTCACGATAAGCATTTTGAAAGATTTATTTCTGAATCACGTATCCAAAAGGCGGTGGATCAACTGGCCAAGAGCATATATGAGGATATTGGCTCTGATGAAATACCTTTATTTGTGGGTATTTTGAACGGTTCTTTTATTTTTGCGGCTGACTTTGTAAGGGCCTATCCGGGCGATAGCGAAATTAGTTTTATTAAATTGGCCTCTTATGCCGGTATGGATAGTACCGGAAAGGTGAAGCAATTATTGGGATTGTCTGAAGACATCAAAGACAGGACGGTCATTATTCTGGAGGACATCATTGATACGGGTAATACCCTCAGCAAAATATACGACACTTTTGAGAAGTTACCTGTCAAGGAACTTAAATTAGCAACTTTGTTTTTCAAACCTGATGTTTTTACAAAAGCATTACATATAGATTACATAGGAATCTCTATTCCCGATAAGTTTATCGTAGGCTATGGTTTAGATTATGATGGATTAGGCAGAAATTTAAAAGATATATATCAAATAAAAGAAAACATCATGAAAAACATTGTCATTTTTGGCCCTCCGGGTGCCGGTAAAGGCACACAAGCTGCTCGTTTGAAAGAACATTATCAATTGGTACATATTTCTACAGGCGATGTTTTTCGAGCTAATATCAAAGAGAAAACTGACTTAGGTATGTTGGCAAAACATTATATTGATAAAGGTGATTTGGTACCTGATGAAGTGACTATTGATATGCTTAAAGCCGAGGTCGAAAAGAATCCTGAGGCTAAAGGTTTCTTATTTGATGGGTTTCCGAGAACTGAAAAACAAGCGCTGGCATTGGATGCTTTTTTGCAAGCAAAAGGCACAATGATCAATGCGATGATAGCATTAGAAGTGCCTGAAGATGAGTTGGTAAGACGTTTGTTGGAAAGAGGTAAAATCAGCGGACGCACTGACGATCAGGATGCGTCAAAGATCAGGTATCGTTTTAAAGAATATGAAAGAAAAACAGCTGTGCTGAAAGATTATTACCAAAAGCAAGGTAAGTACTTCGGCATCAATGGCTTAGGCGATATTTCTGAGATTACTCAATTGTTAAAAGAGGTTATTGATCAGTTTTAAAAAATATTGAATAAACCGGGATCATATTAAATCAAAGCACCAAAAGTATTGATTACTTCCAGCCCTGTCTGCCGTTAGGTAGATTCTGATTTCCAACTTTTGAAAGTTTTACTTTGAAAGTTTAACTCTGGCTGAAACAGGTATTGTTCAAATAAAGACTTAAACAATGAATTTATGACAGAAGGTAATTTTGTTGATTATATAAGGATTACGGCACATTCTGGAAATGGAGGCGCCGGATCGACACATCTTAGAAGGGAAAAATTTGTTGCTAAAGGTGGCCCGGATGGAGGTGATGGTGGAAGAGGAGGTCATATCATATTAAAAGGTAATAAGCAGCTCTGGACTTTATATCATTTAAAATTTAAACAGCACTTTAAAGCCGGACATGGAGAAAATGGCGGACGTCAACAAAGCACAGGTAAAAATGGAGAAGACATTGTCATTGAAGTGCCACTGGGAACAGTAGTTAAAAATATTGAAGATGAAAAGGTAGTATTTGAAATAACTGAAGACAACCAAGAACATATTCTTGTTAAAGGTGGAATAGGAGGTAGGGGTAATACACATTTTAAATCGGCAACTAATCAAACACCACGATATGCACAGCCTGGACTAAAAGGAGAAGAAAAATCATTTAGGCTTGAATTAAAAGTACTGGCAGATGTAGGTCTTGTAGGTTTCCCTAATGCCGGTAAATCAACACTACTTTCCGTATTGACCAAAGCAAAACCCAAGATAGCGGATTATCCGTTTACTACTTTAAAACCTAATCTGGGTATAGTTCCCTATCGCGACCATCGCAGTTTTGTCATGGCAGATATACCCGGTATCATTGAAGGAGCAGCTGAAGGAAAGGGTTTGGGGCATTATTTTTTAAGGCATATTGAGCGTAACTCAGTGCTACTATATATGATCTCCGTAGACTCACAGGATATCAGGGAAGAATTTAAGATACTTCAAAACGAATTGCGAAGATACAATCCGGAAATGATGGACAAAGACTTCATGCTGGCCATTACCAAATCTGATCTATTAGATAAAGAGCTAATGAACGAGATGCAACAAGAGTTGCCGGAAGGTGTAGATAGTATTTTCATATCCTCTGTTTCACAGTTTAATCTTGACAAGTTAAAGGATATGCTCTGGGAAAAATTACAATAAGTCATGGAATACCGTACTTTACAATCATTTATTCCACAACTTATTGAACAGCCATTAGCAGGCCTCAAAGCACAGATGGCATTGGCGCCTCCTTATAGGGGCGCTTATGATTTGGATAAAATTGATTTATTAAACCCTATGTCGGCGGCCGTGATGATTATCCTGTATCCTGATATTAAGGGGCAAACAAGATTGGTTTTAATGCAAAGGAGCAACTATCAGGGTCATCACGCGCGGCAAATCAGTTTTCCGGGTGGTAAAAAAGAGCAAAGCGATGGAGATCTTTTGGAAGCTGCTATCAGAGAAACCGAAGAAGAAATTGGTTGGGGAATAGAAAAAAAAAATGTTTTAAGAGCACTGTCACCATTATATATACCACCCAGTAATTTTGTAGTACAGCCCTATGTATCACTCATTGATGAAGCACCGGAATTCAATCCAAATTATGAAGTTGAAAGATTATTACTACCCACTTTGTCAGATGTTTTAAGTGAAAACAGTATTCAAAAAAGAAGTATGACTACCCGTGGTAAAGAGGAAACACAAATCCCTTGTTTTATACTGTCGGGAGAGGTTGTTTGGGGAGCTACTGCTATGATATTAAGTGAGTTGCGTGCTTTGATTCAAACAGCCATTTGATGTGAATTAAGATATTAATCTTTCGTATATTTGTTGTCTTACTAAAACCAAATTAATGAAGATATTCAAAAGGAATATTTTTGGACATATACTTTTTATCAAAAAAATTATAATTATTCTGTTTGGATTGGTTTCGCATGGCAGATACCGTCGATTCAATGATTTGCAGATAGAAGGCTCAGAGATCATAAGAGATTTGCCGGATACCAATGTACTTTTTGTTTCAAATCACCAAACTTATTTTGCGGATGTCGCGGCCATGTTACACGTATTTAATGCGGCTCTACAGCAGCGTGTAGACAGTATTAAGCACGTAGGTTATATTTGGAAACCCAAGTTGAACATCTATTACGTTGCTGCTGTTGAAACTATGAAATCGGGTTTTTTACCTAAACTCTTTGCTTATGCAGGTTCTGTATCAGTAGAACGTACCTGGCGCAAAGAAGGTAAAGATGTCAAGAGGCAAGTAAAAATGTCAGATATCAGCAATATTGGAAAGGCCCTTCAGGATGGTTGGTTGATAACTTTTCCACAAGGAACGACCACACCTTTTAAACCCATACGTAAAGGAACGGCTCATATTATAAAAACCTACAAACCAATAGTAATTCCAATAATAATTGATGGTTTTAGGCGCTCCTTTGATAAAAAAGGTCTGCGAATCAAGAAAAGAGGTATATTGCAAAGTATGCAGATAAAACCTGCTTTAGAAATTGATTATGAGCAAGATAGCATAGATGATATAGTAAGTAAGATAGAATATGCCATAGAGCAGCATCCTTCTTTTTTAAAAGTAACCCCACTAGAGGAAGTGGGTGTTGATGAATACCAAAAAGAAGAAGAGGCTTTAAACAAGAAAAGAGATTTTTGGGATATGTATTAGTTTAATAAACAATGAACAATTCTCAATTTCCAAAGTATAAAACTCAAAACATATTATTCATAATTCGTAATTCTCATGACCATTTCACAATTGGAATACGTTCTTGCAGTTGCTAAGTATCAAAATTTTACTGAAGCGGCTAAACACAGTTTTGTAACGCAGCCTACTTTGAGTATGCAAATCCAAAAGTTAGAAGAGGAGCTGGATATCAAAATCTTTAATCGTAAGAAAAAGCCTATAGCACTTACAGATATTGGTTTGAAAATTGTGAAACAAGCAAAAGTAATCGTGAATGAGAGCAAACGCATGAACGATATTGTGGATCAGCAAAAAGGTTATATAGGTGGTGAGTTTAGATTGGGGATCATACCTACAATTATGCCAACATTGCTCCCGATGTTTTTAAGAGTATTTTTAAAAAAATATCCAAAAGTAAATTTAACGATCTCTGAATTAACGACACCTGAAATAGTGAGTCAGTTAATCAATGGATATCTGGATGTGGGTATTGCAGCAACCCCTTTGGAAAATGAGGCTATTAGAGAACGGCCTCTATATTACGAACCCTTTGTAGGATACATCCCTGAATCACACGAATTGTATGCTAAATCAAAATTAGAACCCACCGAGTTAGATATATCTGAAATTTTACTCTTGGATGATGGTCATTGTTTTAAGGACAATATCATCAATTTGTGTCGTCCTAGTAAGCATCTGTCGACTAAGTATTTTACCTTGGAAAGTGGCAATTTTACTACCTTAATTAAGTTGGTCAAAGAAGGTATGGGTATGACTTTGCTACCTTATTTAGAAACACTGGATTTACCTGAAAGTGAAAGCAAATTTTTAAGAGAATTTGTCAATCCTGTTCCGGCGAGAGAAGTTAGCTTGGTTTATCACAAATCCCAACTAAAGATTCAAATGGTAGAGGCATTAAAAAACACCATTGATAGTGTGGTAAAAGGTGCCATCTCATTCCATGATGTTGAGATAATCAGCCCTTTGAAGAAATAATGTTACTGCTAGTTCCAGCTTGTATTAGAAAAGTCTTCTGGTTTGTTAATAATAGCCATACAAACAACCAGCTCCGGTTTTTGTTTGGTATAACTTTCAAGCCAATGACGTAATTCTTCAATTTCGTAAGGGAGTAATCTGATTAATGCTTTTTGTAATTCTCTGGTAAACAAATCAACACTAAAACTGACCTTTTCCAGGATGGTTTTGGTGTATTCAAACATTGCTCTTGCCATATAATTTGGTTTATATAACTATAACGTTTTCGATGGGGTTTATTGTGTCATTTTTCTTAAAAAAATCTTACAATTTTGCTAACTTTTTTAACAAGCTGTTGGTAGATTTTGAGAGGTCTTTTTTAATGCTCTGGAAATGAGCTTTTTTATCTGATATATCGGGAGTATTAACACGAGCGATGAGCGTATCAAAAGTGTCAATACTTTCGTCTATGATCTTTTCCGCTTTATCAGATTTATCCGGATTGGACAGTTGCCAGGTATAACAATCTTCAATGACCATGGATAATTCGTAGTTGATAAGTTTTTTGAGGTCTCTTATATTCATGTTGAGTTATTTTAGGTAAATGTACAAAAAATTGGATTACTTGGGAGGAGGTGAATGTAAAAAAATGATGAATTAGGTTCTAGTAGTTAAATGATTGAATGAGCCAATGATTGAATGATGTTTAATAGTAATAAGGTAGAACATAAAAAGACCGCCAGCTGAGAACACACAGCACTAAGAACTGAAAACTGCCGATTGCTGACTGCCGACTGAATACTGCCAACTATTTCGCTTTGATATAAAGTAACTTTGCTCCTTTTTTCTCAGGTCGGATTGTATAGCGAGTAAGATAGGCCGGAATAAAGATACTACTTCCCATTGCCAGGTTTTCTTCTGTAAATTCTGTGAGAAACGTACAGGAACCTTCTACGCACATGTAAATTGTAAAACTGTCTGTTTTAGTCGTTTTTATACGTTTGGTTTTAGTGAGTTTTAAGACCTTTATTTTGAAGTGATTGTTTTCTTCAATTTGTATAAAAGTATTGTCTATATCGGGATAGTATTTGTTATATGATTCCGGAATTTGAAAGTCAATGGCATCCAAGGCGAGGTCAATATGTAGTTCGCGTGGTTTTCCTGATGCCTCTTTCCTGTTCCAGTCAAATAAACGATAGGTGATATCTGAAGCTTGCTGTATTTCGGCCAGGACAATGCCTTTACCAATGGCATGTATCCTTCCAGGTGGGATGTGATAAGCCTTTCCTTTGTATACGGGTTCATGGTGTATTATTTCAGCAAGTTTTCCCCCTTTTATTTTTTTGAGGAGTTGGTCTTTGTCAATTGTCTCTGAAAAACCCAGGTATAGTTTAGCATCTTTTTCGGTATCCATGATATACCAGAATTCCTCTTTACCCAAGCTATTATGTTTGCTCCTGGCAAGTTCATTGTCCGGATGTAATTGCAAACTCAAATCTTCCTCAGCAGCAATAAATTTAATAAGTAAGGGAAACTTGTGTCCGTATTTTTCATAAACTACATCACCAACGAATTCATGTTGGTACTCATCGGTGAGTTCTTGTAGGTTTTTTCCATTAAGCGGGCCATTTTGAACTACTGAAACTGCATCGGGTAAAGCACTTACTTCCCAACTTTCGCCGGTAGGAAATTCCTTTTTTTCTTTACCTAGTTTTTTTTGTAATTGATATCCACCCCAAATCCTTTCCTTTAGGATGGGTTTAAATACAATGGGATAGCGTATTGACATGCTTTGTTTTTGAGGAAACAAAAATAAACATTCTAACTGCTCAAACCAATATAATTATTGAAAAATGGATGACTTTACTAAAGTTTTACGAGCTGAAGTCATCCATTTAATTTACAATTAATTAAAGCCTACTCACATCTTTATCACCTCGACCTGATAAATTGATTACAATTAGGGCATTTTTATCTTTATAGTATTTATCTACAGCAGCGACAGCATGTGCAGATTCGATAGCAGGAATGATACCTTCTGTTTGTGATAATAACCTATAAGCTTTTAGGGCTTCTTCATCGGTTATGGGGTAGTATTTGGCTCGGCCGGTTTCTTTAAGATGCGCATGTTCAGGGCCAATGCCCGGATAATCCAATCCGGCTGCTATAGATGCAGAAGGCAAGGGTTCATTGTTTTCATTAGCCAAACATAAAGAGTTTGCTCCCTGAAACACCATGGGTTTCCCCAAAGTTAGTGTAGCGGCTGTTTGTCCCAGTTGCATGCTTTCTCCCGCACCTTCGGCACCTACCAAATCCACCTCAGAATGTTCTATGAAAGAGGCAAATGCCCCAATGGCGTTAGAGCCTCCGCCTATACATGCTATAATGGCATCAGGTAGTTGACCTTCCATTTCTAATATTTGCTTTTTCATCTCTTCGCTGATCACAGATTGAAAATAACGTACGATCAGCGGGTAGGGGTGTGGCCCTACTGCAGAACCCAGTAGATAATATGATTGCGGGTTTTCAACATAATAACCTAATGCCATGTCTACGGCATCTTTTAGGGTGCCTCGACCCTCTTTGGCAGATAATACTTCCGCCCCCAACACTTTCATGCGTTCTACATTCATCCGTTGTCTTTCCGTATCTACTTGTCCCATAAAAATTTTACATTTTATGCCCATCAGTGCGGCAGCGGTAGCGGTAGCTACACCATGCTGTCCGGCACCTGTCTCGGCGATGATTTCTGTCGCACCCATTCTTTTGGCAAGTAAGATTTGTCCTATGGTGTTGTTGATTTTGTGAGAACCTGTATGATTGAGGTCTTCTCTTTTTAAATAAATGCGATTACCGAGTTTTTGACTAAGGTTATTAGCGTAATAGAGAGGAGAAGGCCTCCCTACGTAAGTTTGTAAGAGTCTCACATATTCCTCTTTAAAAGTAGCATCCTCTTTGTAGAATAAGAAAGCTTCATAAAGCGCATTGAGCTTTTCAGCTAAATGAGGAGGGACGAATTGACCTCCGTAATTTCCAAAGTAACCGATTTGTTGCGTAATTTGTGTTTCCATAATCTTGATTTTTGAATAATATTAATGTTAAAAAATTGGCATAAAAAAAACCGCAGGAACTTCCTGCGGTTTGATAAGTTGAATTGATGACAACAAACGAACAGTTATTCCCTAATGGAGAAAACTGTTTGCCACCAATTTGTATTTAATGATTGATACATGTCTTTCATTTGTATGCCGCAAATCTATATTATTTTTTTAAATCTACAAGTTAAGAATGAAAATTTTATCATTTTTGAGAATAATAAACATAATAGTTGTTGAAATACAAAGATTTAAACAATTTTTTAGAAATGATATTTGTAAAAGAACTACAGAAACTATTAAAATTAATAAATTTGTAAGAAAGTATTTCCAATCAAGTATTTTATTATGAAAGCATTTATTGAAAACCTACCCAAAGCCGAATTACATTTGCATATTGAAGGCAGTTTGGAACCCGAACTCTTATTCGAAATAGCCCAACGCAATAAGATCAAAATACCCTACGATAGTGTGGAGGCTTTACGAAAGGCATACCAGTTTGATTGCTTACAAGATTTTCTGGATATCTACTACCAGGGGGCACAGGTGTTACTAACCGAGCAAGATTTTTATGATCTCACTTATGCCTATTTTCAAAAGTGTGATGCACAAAATGTTAGACATACCGAAATTATGTTTGACCCACAAACCCATACCGAACGAGGAGTTGCTTTTGAAACAGTGATCAATGGGATATCCAAAGCCTGTGAAGCAGCTGAAAAGGACTTTGGGATAAGCTCTTTTCTTATCATGAGTTATTTACGACATATGACAGAGGCTGATGCTTTTGTAACATTGAAACAATCTCTTCCTTTTAAAGACAAGATCAAAGCTGTAGGATTGGATTCCTCTGAAAAAGGCAATCCACCTTCTAAATTCCAAAAAGTGTTTGAAGCCTCCATAAATGAAGGCTATATCCCGCTGGCACATGCCGGAGAGGAAGGCCCTGCGGAATATGTATGGGAGGCCTTAGACTTGTTACATATAAAACGCATAGACCACGGTAACAATTCCTTACAAGATGAGAAGTTAGTTCAAGAGATCATCAAGAGAGATATGGCCTTAACGGTTTGTCCTTTATCTAACAAAGCCCTCCAAGTAGTTCCTGATTTAACCAAACACCCCTTAAAGAAAATGATGGATATGGGTCTAAAAGTAACGGTCAACTCTGACGATCCGGCTTATTTTGGCGGACAGGTCAATCAAAACTATATTGAAATTCAGGAAGCCCTGAACCTTACCAAAGCCGACCTCTACCAACTGGCGAGAAATTCTTTTGCTTACTCCCTGCTGGATGATGAGGTGAAAACGAAATATTTGGAAGAATTGGAGATATATTATCAAATGAATAATTAATCAATTGATGTTTTCTTTATTGACAATTATCTCAAATTTTAGAATAATTTCTATATCCCTATTTGATATAGTAACAAATATTTCGAGTTAAAAAACTACATTCTTTACTTTACAAACAATAACCCGTTCAAAGCAAATTTATGATAAACAAACGTGGAAGGGATATGGGCTACTTTTATATCGTAATATACATGTACCTCTTGTCCTATATACTTTTCGGGAAACTTAAACTCTGCGTAAGCGTTTTCTCCATTGTAAATGGGTTTTATCTTTTCTTTTTCAACATATCCTTGCCCGGTATTATGTAATAAAGTTCCACCTTCCATATAAAGTGTGATTTCCATTTCAACATCGGTAAATTCAGGATAAAAAATAAGTGCATAAGTTTTATCATAAGCCTTTCTTATAGGGTAAACTTCTTTTGTAAGCTTTTGTGAAAGATCATCTTTTTTAGAAAATTCGGTATAGAAAGTCATATCTGTATTTCTGTACCCTAGCGTTTTGAGTTTTGCAGTATAAACACTATCTCGATATTTATTTACCATGGAACCGTGGCTTAGGCCAATAGACGGACTTGTTTTGATGAGTTTGGCGTTTTTGTAAATCCCTTTAATATTTTGCTTTATTCCTGTGACATATAAATCGTATTCTCCTTCCAAGCCCTTGGTAAAATCTCCACTTATTTCCAGTCCCTTATTGGTATGATAGGTTCCTTTAATTTCTTTTTTGTTATCAAAATTTGCATGTAATGCGCCATAATGTTCACCAAAGTTTCTAAACATTAAACCTTCGCCATTGATACAGTTGCCCATCAAACACTCTTCATCTACAAGCACCGGATATTTTTGCATGGATAGGTATTTTCTGGAAATACCGTTATGTAGACTGGCACAGCGAATTTTAAATGGAACCCCTCTTACGCTATTGATCCAATAGCCCTCTCTATTTCTGTTGACAAACAAACCCATCCCATGAGGCAATCCATTTTTACATTCACCCATATATTTTAAGCCGTTGTTTGTAATTTCACAAAATTCATCAGAGCAATTTTCTGATACACAAGCCCCCATTTTAGGATCCAGCGGAAAGTTTAAAGTACTGTAAAAAGGATCACGACCATCATTTTCTATATAGTGGTTATAATATAAAACTTGTAGATTTTTATGAGATGATAATATTAATAAACTATCATCATACATACCAAAGCTAAATACGGAATTATACAGATGATACAAAGTTTCAAGTTTGCTGTCTGGGTGAAGGTTGGCATCGTTTTTTAATGGTTTGTGTATATAATATTTTTCAATGGAACCCGGGAAAAAAAGAGCGTTTTTAATGATGGTTTTTTGAATATCTTCATCAAAAAAGTAAATGTTGCCATCGGTAAATTCAGCAAGAATAAAAGGTTGGTCATATTTACCGCTTTTGCTCTGTTGGTATAACATCCCCAAGCCATTTCTTTTTCCGTTTTCCATACGCCCATGATAACGTAGTAATTTTTGCCAATGATGGTCATAATAGAGCTGTTCACCAATGCCGGTTTCCGGGTTAAAACTCAGTATTTTACCTTCATTAGGAACAAGTGTCTTCACATATCTATCATCGATATATCGGGCGCTTAAAAAGTATTTATCGTATGTACCACTCGATCCTTTTTCGTATAATTTGGCATCATAATTTCGCTCTCCGTCTATAAACTCACCTTCATACATGAGCATTTTATCAAAAAAGGGATCATAGAAAATTTCACGCCCAAAGCCTTTTTTACATTTTCCGGTGAGACATTTTTCTGCATCTTGTTGCGCTTCAAGGTTGTGGAATATAAAAAATACAAAAAGGATACTTAAATATTTCATGTGTAATTATAGTTTTATTATAGATGGATTACGTATATAGCCCTCATTATGTTAGGTATGTTAACAACATAAATTATTAAAAGAGTAATTTATAACATCGGTTTTTAAAGAGGCTAAAAATAGGAAAAATATAAATGCTTCAGAAGTTCATAGATCAAGGTTTGAGGTTCAAGGTTGAAATGTTGAAGTTCTTTCTACCTCCTGCTTCTGACTTCCAGCTTCTAAGCTATCACCCCACTACCAATCAATTCTTCCCCGATATACCAGGCAGCAAATTGCCCCGGGGTAATGGCTGATTGGGCTTGCTCAAATTCTATATAGTAATTGTGCTCAAAACGATATAAAATAGCTTTTTGTAAGGGTTGTCGGTAGCGAATGCGTACTTCGACTTCAAGTGTTTCACCTATCTTAATCATCATGTCGGTGCGTATCCAATGCCCATCTGGGGTAGGGATTTTAAGGGCTTTACGGTATAAACCGGGATGACGATTTCCCTCTCCGGTATAGATTATATTCTTCTGGGTGTCTGTCCCCAGGACGTACAGTGGCTCTTTGGTGCCACCTACTGCCAATCCTTTTCGTTGGCCTATGGTAAAATAGTGTGCTCCCTGATGTTGGCCTACTATTTTTTGAGCTGCTTTTTCAAAAGGATATTTTTGGGCGAAATAATCCAGTGCTTCCTTTTTAGCATTAAAAGCTGGAGGGGATGTGTGAAAGATGGGGTCATCTGCTTCCAAACGGATGATATCGCCCTCATTGGGTTTTAACTGTGCTTGCAGGAAGTCGGGGAGTTTGACTTTCCCTATAAAACACAAACCCTGAGAGTCTTTCTTCTCGGCAGTGACCAGTTCCAGCTTGGCAGCGATTTCTCTTACTTCGGGTTTTAATAATTCCCCGATTGGGAAAAGTGATTTAGCCAATTGCTCCTGAGAGAGCTGACATAAAAAATAAGACTGGTCTTTGTTGGGGTCTTTGCCGGCTAAAAGTTTGTAAATATCCTGTCCATCTTTTTGAATATGCCCTTTCCGGCAATAATGCCCGGTTGCAACAAAGTCGGCACCTAAGTCCATGGCAATATCCATAAATACATCAAACTTGATCTCACGGTTACACAGCACATCAGGGTTTGGGGTACGGCCTTTTTCGTATTCGGCAAACATATAGTCTACGATACGCTCCTTGTAAACTTTACTCAGATCTACCACTTGAAAGGGAATACCTAACTTTTCGGCTACCAACATGGCATCATTAGAATCGTCTAACCAAGGGCAAGCATCGGAAATAGTCACCGAAGTGTCGTGCCAGTTTTTCATAAACAAGCCGATTACTTCATGTCCTTCCTGCTGAAGTAGATAGGCGGCTACACTGCTGTCCACCCCACCCGATAAGCCTACGATTACTTTGGCCATGACGATTTTAAATTTAGGTGCAAATTTAGGGATTTATTAAATTAGAATTGATAATGGATAATTGACAGATTAGCGAATGAGATAATGAGTGAATGAGATAATGATTGATTAGTGGTTAATAGTTATTAGTTAATGAGTTAATGGGTTAATGGGTTAATGAGTTAATGGGTTAATGAGTTAATGGGTTAATGGGTTAATGGGTTAATGGGTTAATGGGTTAATGGGTTAATGGGTTAATGGGTTAATGGGTTAATGGGTTAATGGGTTAATGAGTTAATGGGTTAATGAGTTAATGGGTTAATGAGTTAATGGGTTAATGGGTTAATGAGTTAATGGGTTAATGAGTTAATGGGTTAATGGGTTAATGGGTTAATGAGTTAATGGGTTAATGAGTTAATGGGTTAATGGGTTAATGAGTTAATGAGTTAATGGGTTAATGAGTTAATGGGTTAATGAGTTAATGGGTTAATGAGTTAATGGGTTAATGAATTAATGGGTTAATGGGTTAAAGGTTATAGGAGTTAGAAAGTGAAAAGTGAAAAGACCAAAGACCAAAGACCAAAGACTAATGACTAATGACTAATGACCACCAACTACCTCACTTCAAACACAATCGGTAGTGTATATTTCACCCCGACGGGGCGGCCTCTTTGTTTTCCGGCTTTCATCTTAGGTAAGCTTTGAACAACGCGTTTGGCTTCCAACTCCAGACGTTTGTGTGGGGCGCGGGTTTGGATATTGCTAATGCCTCCGGTGCGGTCGATGACAAACATCACGAATATTCTTTTGGTACCTTGTTCTAATCCTAAGTCTTGAGCTAATTCAACATTAAAATGTTCGCCAACATAAGCCCTGATAGACTTTTCAAGACATTTTCGTAGGGCATCATTATCACCCGTACACCCGGGGTAGACCGGTACATTTTCTACAACGATAAAAGGGACGTCTTCTACGATCTCCTCTTCAATAGCTACTTCTTCCACGTCCTCGAAATGAATCCCCTTTACTTGTATCACATCCGACTCACCTGATTCGGTTGACTCTATAACAGATTCTGTAATATTAGCATCATCGGAGACAATCTCGATGTTTTCATAAATAGGATTAGACACATTGCCTAGTGTAGGCTTTAGGGTTGTGATCGGCATATTGGCACGTACTACTTCTACCTGGGTTTTAACTTCTTGTTTTACCGGAATATTAGGAACATCCGGTATTTCATATACATCATATACTTGCGTGCTAAAATTGTAATTTGTTTCACTAACCGGAAATTGCATTTCTAATAAGAAGTAAACGATTAGTAAGGATTGAACGAGTCCCATCATGAGGAATAAGACACCATTATTGTTGAGATTGGTAGGTTGTTTTTTTAACATCTGTAGGGTGTTTTTTTGGAAATTTAGACAGACTAAGGTACGAAAATTAGTTGATTAGTTGATAGGGTTAATTAGCGAATGAGCGAATTCGATGATTAGCGGATTAGTGAATGAGTTTGCCTGCGAAGGCAGGTTGATGCGTTGGTGGGTTGATGCGTTAATGAGTTGATGGGTGGATGAGTGTATGAGTGGATGAGTTGATGGGTTGATGAGTTGATGAGTTGATGGGTTGATGAGTTGATGGGTTGATGAGTTAATGGGTTAATGAGTTAATGGGTTAATGAGTTAATGAGTTAATGAGTTAATGAGTTAATGGGTTAATGGGTTAATGAGTTGATGGGTTGATGAGTTGATGGGTTGATGAGTTGATGAGTTGATGGGTTAATGAGTTGATGAGTTGATGGGTTAATGAGTTGATGTTTGAATGATTATACATTACCGACCAAAGACCATTGACCAACGACTAACGACTATTTGAATGATGGAATGATTGTATAATGGTTATTAGTTAATAGTTAATAAGAAAATGCAGAAAGACCACTGAACCTCCTATATTGCATTCCGGCGGGCAAGCTGTAAACTGCCAACTGAATTGATAATGGATAATGAGAGGTGTTAGGTACTAGGTGTTAGTAGTTGAATGATAGAATGATTGAATGTTTGAATGATAGAATGATTGAATGTTTGAATGATTGAATGATTGAATGATTGAATGATAGAATGATGGAATGATTGAATGATAATACATTACCGACCAAAGACCATTGACCAACGACTAACGACTATTTGAATGTTTGAATGATTGTATAATGCTTATTAGTTAATAGTTAATAAGAAAATGTAGAAAGACTGCCGACCCTCCTACATTTCATTCTGTTGGGCTTTAGACTGTGGACTGTGGACTGCTTACCGCTGACTAAATTCTAAATTCAAAAGATATTCCTTCAGTAAAGCATCCCATACCACTTTTTGGTCAAAGCGTTTTTTGATAGAATCTCGCGCATTTTGACTGAGTTTTTTACGTAAACTTTCATCTTGTAATAATTTTAGCATGGCTTCATGCAGTCTTTGCGCATCTTTGGGAGGAACGATCAAACCATTAAAACCATCTTTAATAATTTCATTGCTTCCGTTGATATCGGTAACGATTTGCGGAAGTCCCATCGCGCCGGCTTGTAAGACAACATTGGGCATGCCCTCACGATAGGATGGAAAGACAAATACATCTGTAATAGCGAGATAGGGGCGTATGTCCTCCTGCCAGCCTGTGGTGATGATGTTTGGGTTTTGGGTTATGGCATTTCGGGTTTCTGCTTGTAGGGGGTCTAAGTGTGCTTCTTCGGGGCCAATGAGGAGCAGTTTGGGATGTCGGTGGCTTCGATACTTTTTTTCGGTAATTGAGCGTTTGCCAAAGTCGGATGTATCGAAATTACCGAAAAAAAACTCAGCCACCTTCATGAAGGACGACACCAATTCATTGATTCCTTTATCACCGACTAAGCGGCCAACAAAACTAAATACAAATGCCTCTTTATCAATACCCAGAGAGGTACGTAAACGTTCTTTGGCTGCCGGCTTGTAGCATTTGGGGTCGAAGTGAGAGAGATTGATACCGTTTGAGCTTCCTTGTGCCAATACTTTGGTTTTAGCATTTTTGGACAAACGGGCTTTTAGCATATAATCTTTTAACGCAAATGAGTTTGGATAAATGCCGGTAGCACTATAAGAAGTAATTCGTTCTGTAAGCATTAAGATCATTTTTTTGATTCCTCGGGCTTCCATAACCGGCAAGCCTGCTACAGTATGCATGCGTATTTTTACCCCGGCTAACCTAGCTGCCATCATACCGATCAGGCCTGCTTTCGGGGTATGCGTATGGACAATATCAGGTTTGAGTTGTTTGATCAGGCGGTAAGTTGCCCATAGGGCTTTGAGGTCTTTTATAGGGTTGATTTGTCGATTGAGGGGGAGTGTATGTACTTTAATACCGGTGTTTTTTTCTACCTGTGTGGTTTCCTTACCCGGTCCACTGGCTAAGTAGACATCAAAGCCATTTTTTTGCATAAAGGTAAACTGTCCCTCTAAGAGTTTGTGAAGGGATAGGGGAACGGTCGTGATGCGGAGGAGTTTAGGCATTAAAAAGCTATACTTTAAATTGTATGATATTAAGATATAAATTTGTGATAATCCAGATAAGAGACCCACTGCATTCCGTCGCTTCTTTTCAAATTTTGTTTTCCACCATAAACAACATATCCACCTGTACTACCTGAAATTTTATTCCAATACTTTAAACCTTTAAAATAGTTTTCAGAAAGCGTTTCGCCCGACTTTATTTCAATGATTGTTGGATGCGTAGATTCAAAAATTAAGTCTACTTCATTACCTGTATTATCTCTCCAAAAGAATAGGTTATTGATTTTGTTCGAATTATAACGTTTTTTTAGGCTTTCAGACACAATCATGTTTTCGAAAAGAGGTCCTTTAAGGTAATGATATTGCAAATCCTTATAGATTTCTATATTTAATAGTGCAGCTACCAAACCTGTATCATAAAAATATATTTTAGGCATTTTTACGAGTCTTTTATTAAAATTTTTATAATAGGGTGGTAATCGAAATACGACAAAGCTTGTTTCTAAAATACCTATCCACATTTGAATGGTCTTAACATCGACACCTACTTCTGTAGCTAAACTACTCATATTTAACAATTGCCCTATTCTCGCAGCTAGTAGACGTACAAATTTTTCAAAAAGTAAAAGGTTTTTAATATTTTTTATAAGACGTATATCTCTTTCAATATAGGTTCTTATGTAATTATTATACCATTTTGAAACTTCTACATTGGTATCATATAATGAAGGATAAAATCCGGTAAATAATAATTGATTAAGGTTCCATGCAGGTTTGTTTATTTCTTCTATGCTAAGAGGTAGAAGATTTAAATAACCGACTCTGCCGGCTAGACTCTGTGATATACTTTCTTGTAATAAAAAATTGTTAGAACCTGTTAAAATATATTGTCCTGCTTTATTATTATCATCTACAATTTGTTGTAAATAGGAGAATAATTCGGGAACCCGTTGAATTTCATCAAATATTGCTCCTTCTGTATATGCGCTTAAAAATCCTCTTGGGTCTTGAATAGCAAAAAGCCTTATATCAGGATTTTCGAAATTGACATAATCTTTTTTAGGAAATAAATATTTTACTAAGGTAGTTTTTCCAGATTGCCTAGGGCCTATTATAGCAACAATTTTATATTGCTTAGCTAAGGACAATACTTCTTTTGATGCAGTTCTTTTAATCATATCACAAATTTACAAAAATGGAATTGAAATCCAAAATTGTAAAAAAACTTATTTAAAATTTAAATATATAGAAGTTTTTATCGGTCATTGCGTGTCACGACTTGGCGTGATGTACCGAAATGACCGGCAATTAGTTAGAAATTGACAAAGGAGACATCTTTAGCGTTACGTTTTTTTTGTAAATTAATTAATCGCCTTTCCGGGAGTGAAACGAAATTGAGACATCTCATTGAAAGATTTATCCATAAGGCTTTGAAATTCTAGAATAAATTCAGCGCAGGCAAGTTCAGGACGAGTAGGGTGGAGTAGAAGTATTGTCGGAGTATCATCGGAGTATTGTCGAGGTATCGTCGGAGTATCTTTTTTTTAGCAGGTATTTATATTGCTATTTGCACGATTTATAATTCATTGATATTAAATGTTTTAAAGGGGTTTATGTGACATAAAGTGACACGAAATGTCACAGTATGATAAATGATGAAATGTTGTGAAAGGGGATGACGTTTTGTGCAAAGAGAGTATAAGTTGCTACTACTTTTGGGGCATGTATAATTTTAAATTTTTAGCCCATGGCAAAGTTTGATGGGATCTTTGAGATCCAAGGTACTTTAAAAGGCATGACCTTTTACAAGACCAAGAACGGTTCTTTTATCAGAACCAAAGGAGGCGTTTCCAAGGAACGCATTATGAACGACCCCGCGTTTGTAAGAACACGGGAAAACGGTACAGAATTTAAGCACGTTGCCCAGTCCGGGCAGTTGATCAGAAAGAGTACCGGAAAATTTTACAAACTTGCTAAAGACAGCAAAGTTGTCAGTAGGCTGGTCAGTTTACTATCACAGGTTAAAAAGCTGGATAGTAGTGCCGCCAGAGGTGAGCGATTGGTATCAACGGGATTGGCATTGCCTGAAGGCAGGGCATTGTTAAAAGGATTTGACTTTAACCAAAAGTCGGTCTTTAACTATGTGTTTCGTGGCAATTATCAGTTAGATAACGCTACGGGCACCTTTTCGGTTGATCCTTTTGTGCCGATGGATGACCTGTATTATCCTGAAGGAGCTACGCATGTGCGCCTGAGCAATGCGGTGAGTCGATTGGATTTTAGCACTGGTGCTTTCCAATCTTCTTTTAGTACAGTAAGTGAACTGGCACTAGATGATACGCCTACGAGTTTATCTTTAGTGCCGAGTAGTGTGCCTGCAGGCGATGGTTTTTTGGTTTTCTATATACTCATTGAGTTTTTACAGGAAATCAATGGTGGATTATATCCGCTAAAAAACCATGCTTTTAATGTGTTGCATGTTGTTGATGTAGTGGCGTAGGCGTTTGTAGAAGTAGGTAAGAAACCTCTATCTGAGTGAAAGCTTGGGTGGGGGTTTTTGGGGTGTGGGGTGTTAGGTATTAGGTATTAGGTATTAGGTATTAGGTGTTAGGTGTTAGGTGTTAGGTGTTAGGTGTTAGGTGTTAGGTGTTAGGTGTTAGGTGTTAGGTGTTAGGTGTTAGGTGTTAGGTGTTAGGT
>JANTFO010000030.1 GCA_024763365.1 Flavobacteriaceae bacterium | reverse complement strand
GCAGATTTTGCTTTGTTTGGCAACAAATATTTTAATGGTAAGGTCTTACCGGTAGCACATTCTACACCATAAATTAATGACAGATGGATAGAGTACAATATGCAAAAGTCTTACAAAACTACATTCCGGAAAAGGCTGTCGAAAAGCTAATTGATTTATTAGAAGAAAATCCTACCATATTAAAAATAACGAAACAACGGAAAACCAAACACGGTGATTTTAGGGTCTTACCCAATAAGCAAACTCAAGTAAGCGTTAATCACAACCTCAATCCGTATCATTTTCTACTTACGTTGATTCACGAATTAGCACATCTAAAAGTCTATCGACAATATGGCAAAGTACAACCACATGGCAAAGAATGGAAACAGACCTTTAAATACATGATGTTGCCCTTTATCAACAATACGATTTTTCCAAATGACCTACTCCCCTACTTGGCACAATATTTTATCAACCCCAAAGCGGCTACCGGCAGTGATGTGCAATTGAGTTTAGCTTTAAAAAAATATGACCCTATTAATGGTAAAGTGATTTTAGATTCACTTGAAGAAGGAAGTCAATTTAAATTTAGAGGTCAAGATTTTGTCAAAGGCAAAAAAGCCAGAACCCGAATTACTTGCATGGATATCAAATCAAAAAAAGAATATCTGATCCATCAAAATACAGAAGTAGAGGTAAGTGAGTAGTCACTGGTCGTTGGACAGTAGTCTTTAGTATTTTCATAATTCTTTTTTTTTTAATAAGTAACTACTTAGCACCAACTTAAAATGGTAGCTTCGGTACAATTTTTTGTTCGTCCCTCACAAAAAATCACTCTGCCACCTAAATAACCTTTCAACTAAGCACCCTCTTTGAACCGACTTAGCCACTACTTAGAAACCACTTAGCAGTACAATACCCAAAATGATTATCTTTGAAGCACTAATAATCAATACATGCAAAAGGAAAACTTGTATGCCGTTATCATGGCAGGTGGGGTTGGTGCCAGGTTCTGGCCCGTAAGTACTGAGGAGAAACCTAAGCAATTTCACGATATGCTTGGAACAGGATATTCCCTACTTCAGCATACCTATAAACGCCTTTTAAAAAATATTCCTTCCACAAATATTTTTATTTCTACCAATAAAAAATATAGTAAAACTGTACTTGCTCAACTTCCCGAACTATCTGATAATCAACTCATATTGGAGCCGGCTATGCGTAACACCGCGCCGGCTATTCTCTATGCTGTCAGTAAAATACATGATTTAAATCCCAATGCAGTTATGCTTATCGCTCCTAGTGATCATTGGATTGAAAAGGAAAATTTGTTCCATAAAAAGCTTAATCAGGCTTTTGAAACGGCCTCCAAAAAAGAATTCTTGATGACTTTGGGCGTACAACCCACTTATGCCAATACCGGTTATGGATATATCAAATATATTCCGAATGACGAAACGGTAAAAAAAGTGGCCGCTTTTACCGAAAAGCCTGATCCTGATAAAGCTGCTGAGTTTTTTGCCTCTAAAAAATATTTGTGGAATGCCGGCATTTTTGTTTGGAGTACCATAAGTATTTTGACCGCTTATAAGACTTATCTACCGGACATGTACGAACTTTTCTCTAAAGGTAAATCATTCTGGAATTCGAGTAATGAAGCAAAATTTATCATTGATAACTACCCAAAAGCTCAGAACATTTCTATAGATTTCGGCATTATGGAAATGGCAGAAAATGTATATGTCATCCCCATTGATGTTGGATGGAGTGATCTCGGTACCTGGGGTGCACTTTATAATAAACTAAGTAAAAACAAATCTGAAAATATAATACTACATGGAAGTGGCTTTTTAGAAAACACCACAGGCAATATCATTCATACACAAAAAGGGAAAAAAGTATTAATTAAAGGTCTACAGAACTTCATTATTGTAGAAACTAAAGATGAGTTGATGATTATACCCAAGTCTGACGAACAAGCGATCAAAGAATTATCCAAAAAATTAAACCATAGTCATGACGGAAAAGCAAACTAATGCGAAAGAAAGTAAAGCAATCCTCAAAAATTACCTCAGGGAACTATTTGATATCAAAAGAGGTACCAGTAAGGCCGGTACCATTCAAGAAATTAAAGATGGTATTTCTATCAAAGGACCTTCCTCATGGATCTTGATATTTTCCATTCTGATTGCCTCCATTGGGCTTAATGTAAGTTCCAGTGCCGTTGTCATAGGCGCTATGTTAATAGCCCCACTCATGGGGCCTCTATTAGGTGTTGGACTTTCTATTGCGATCAATGATCTTGAAACTTTAAAAAAGTCATTAATCAACTTAGGTGCTATGGTAGGTATTAGTTTGATCACTTCATTTATATTTTTTAGGGTCCCCCTATTTCAAGATGAAACACCCGAGTTATTAGCACGTACCAAACCCGATTTACGGGATGTAATGATCGCCGTAGCCGGTGGATTGGCTTTAATCGTCTCGCTCAGCCGGCGTAAACAAATGACCAATACCATAGCCGGTGTGGCTATTGCAACCGCCTTGATGCCTCCACTCTGTACAGCAGGATTTGGTTTAGCTATCGGAAACTGGAGTTATTTTGGAGGAGCCATGTTTCTGTTTACTATTAACTCAACTTTCATTGCGCTTTCTGCTTTTGTTATTTTGAAATTCTTACGGTTTCCCAGTGTAGAATATTTAGATTCCAGAAGAAAGAATTTCATCGCTCGATTGGCAACCACAATAGCTTTATTAGTTTTACTAGGAAGTTCTTATACATTTTATAATCTGATCAAAGAAAAACAATTCACCAAAAAAGCTGATAAGTTCGTGAGCTATTTAAAGCAGGAAGGTTTTAGCGTAATTGATAGAGAAAGAAACGATTACGACTTTGAAAATAATGAAATTACCGTTACTATTTTCGGTAAAAGAATAGATAAGGAAGAGCGAAAAGATTGGATAAAAACCATGAAAGAATTCGGTTTGCAAGATACTGATTTGATTATCCATCAAGGGAAAGATGATTCGGCTATGCTGGAAGAAATGCAACAATTACGGGAAACCTATGCAGACCAGATCAAATTTATCAGTGACCGAGACCAAAGTATCAAAGAAAAAAATGAACTTATTGCAAAACTTCAAAAACAATTAAAAGATATCCCCTTTGTACGACTTACCGAAGAAGCGCAAATCAACTACAACGGTTTGAAAAGCTTAAGCTACGCCAAACAAATCTATACCGATTTTCATGATGTAGATACCTTGTATACTTTTAACACCACCTGGTACGATTCTATACCGGAAAGTGATACCCAATTTTTAAAATTTAAAGATTGGTTGAAAGTACGCTTGAAGTTGGATACTTTGGTGGTAAGAAAAGATTAAAGTTTTCCAGCACTCTCAATCGCCTCCACCAAAGCCCCGGCATATTTATGATTTTCTACCACTTTATGCATGGCTGCTACCGGCAAAACTTTTGATTCCTGTAACCAATAAGCAATGGCTGCCAGGGCAGCGCCTTTTTTACCCGCATTTTTAAAGAAAGGTTTTTGCGCATAGCCCTCAACCTCCTTGATACTGTCATCAACATAAACTAAACTATCCTCTTTAATACGGTCTTTAACCTTAAGCCAGCCATCATCTGTTACCACCAAAACTGCTTGGGGATTTTCCAATCCCGTATAGTTGATAGGTTCCTTGGATAAAATAACTTCAGCTACTGAAAATCCGGTTCCTACGGTAATGGGGTATTCACCTTTCATGGTGGTATGTAGTCCTGCTAATATACCGGCTTGTGCCAGTGTTTTTGCTGCAGATTGCACACCACCTCCGGCTGAACCTGCAATCACTATACCCATCTGCTCTTTAATTTGGGCTGTAAAACTTTTGTCTAATCCTTTTAAATTGCTAAACAGAGAGCTTGTTTCCCGCTTGGGTGAAAACCCCACCGGACGGTTTTTGGTCAATCGTTCTTCCGGCTCAATAAATTCATGGAATTCCGCTATCTTCTTCATACCATAGGAAGTACACAAACTCGCTAGTTCTACCAAAGAAAAACCAGGTGTGGCATAAGCTTCCTCCAGTACAGTTGTATAGTTTTTAATATCATTGACCCGTATAGCAAAATTTGCTCCGGCTTGATGGGCGAGATTTACCACATCATACGGGTCGGCCTCATCGGCACTTTGTTTGTAGTCCTTAAACTGGTTGGTGGATAGCCCACTCATCTGGCCACCTGTCATGCCAAAAAGTAAATTGTTATACACGATCAGGGTCATGTTGATATTTCTACGAGCAGCCTCTAAAATATGTTGTAAACCTATGGTAGCCCCACCATCACCAATCAAAACGATGACTTTTTTATTAGGGTTGTCAACACCCAAAGCTACCCCAACACCGAGTGCAGGTGATCGTCCATGTAGACCATGTATGGTATGTGAATTAAATAAAGGGTCTACCAAACCGGTACAGCCTATATCACTCACCATGATCACATCTTTTTGACCATAGCCGAGGTTCTCTAAAGCTTTGGTGATACTACGTGTATTGGGTCCATGTCCGCATCCCGGGCAGAATGGCATTTTTATCTTATTGAGTAATTTTTCTTCGGTTTTCATCTCTTATTGGTTTACCACATTTTCGATTTCTGAAGGAGCCAGCATACTACCAAATTTGGTGGCTGCATTTATCTTAGCATCTTTTCTTTTTCCAAAAAGTAATTCTTTATATAATCCGGAGAGGTTTTCTTCCGCAAAGGTCACTTTTTCATAGGTATCTATGATCTCATATATCTGAGGAGGAACAGGATTTAGCGTTTTCACAATTAGCAGGGAAACTTTCTCTCCTTTTGACCTCAAATGACCCAAAGCATCTCTGGAAGCATCGGCTGAGATACCCCAACTAACAATCAAATGTTTAGCTTCCTCTTCCTTATTATGTTCATAGAAAGTAAACTCCTCTATTCTGCTTTCTAGTTTCTCCTTTAAACGAATAGTGTTACCTAAACTTTCGGGAGTTCCTTTTCTGATCAATCCCTCGTTATCATGTGTAGAAGAATTGAAACGCACCCGATACTCTTCGTTACCTAAAGGATAGAAAGTAGGTACTTTATCTTCTCCTGCCTTATAAGGTTGATAGGGTGGTTCAAATGATTTGGGTGTTCTGTCCACTTTTTTTAATTCAGGCAACTTGCTGATATCAAAACTTTTTTGGGTCATCACCATCTCTTTAGAAGTCAGCACGATAACAGGCGTGCGAAATTTTATGGCCATTCTTACAGCTTCGTTTGATAAATTCCAAGCATCTGTAAAATCGGAAGGAGACAGAATAGGTAAAGGCAATCCACCAGATATGACACCATCCAAAAACTTGAGGTCGCCTTGTGCGCCTGTGGTGGCCGAACCTGTACTGGGGCCCAGACGCTGTACGATGACCAAGACCATTGGCAATTCCATCATATAGGCCATATTAAGACTCTCGGTCATCAAAGCCAATCCGGGAAAGGCAGTCGCCGTTACCGGTAATTTTCCTGCTGCCGAAAAGCCCGACATCCATTGCAAAACCGAAATCTCATCCGGCCCGGCGAGAAACTCAGGAAATCTTTGTTTGGCATTGGCATAAAACAAATTGGAAGGTGTAATTGGGTAACCGATAAAAACATCAGCACCTGATTGAACCAAAGCTTCTGTCATAATCTTAGAAGCATCAATCAATACATTTTTAGAATAATTTTCAGCCACTATAAAGTTTTTTTAAATAAAACAGCAAAGTTATCTTTTAAGATGAAATAATGGGAGATTTTTGTGATATTTTTTGTGTCAAAAGTCGGAAGTCAGAAGTCGGAAGCCAGAAGTCGGAACCCGCCTTAGGCAGACAGGGCTGGAAGTTTGATTTAGAATGTTAATAGTTATTAGTTAATTTTGATTTGCTCATTAACTCTTTAACTCATTAACTCATTAACTAATCCGCTAATTTTAAGATTCTTCTAACAAAGTTTCCAATAAGCGATTCCATCCTTTCATCTCAAAAAGCTCATTAACTGATGAATTATGAAAAATGCTGACTAAGGTACCACCTGTTTTTTGAATTGTTTTTTTTAGATTTTTCACCTGTATCAGCGCTTCCTCGACATCTAAATTCATGTAATCTTTTAGTGTCCCTTCCATGATTTGAAATGGAACTATTTGTAAAGGACGTTTTTCATTTTTGCAAAGATTAAAGAAAGGATAAGGTAACGCAATACCAGCCCTAAACCCAATATGATCAGAAAAGCCTAAGGTGTAATCTTCTGCTACCCCAACATTGATCAAATTTTCATAAGTATCAGGAAAAGTTAGCTTTAGATAATGTTGTCTACTTTTGGTAACCGGATGTCCCAAACAACTTTCAAGGGCTTTAACTTCTTTTGCCACAAAAGATAATTTTCTATTCGACTGATAAGATGGATGCAAACCAACTTCCGCATACTCAGCAAGGCTTTTTATCAACGGACACAATTCATTTAATGACAAGTTCTTGTCATAATATCCTTGCTGGCCAACCTGAAAGAAATAAAGCCATTTTGATTGGCTTTGGGTTTGTAATTGTTTCAGATAATCATAAGTATCGTATGGGTCTTTTTTAGTGTCCAGATAATACTTATACAGTTTGATTAACTCTTTATTTTTAGTGGCAATGGCCTTGCTATAACCCAAACTTCTTCTCAAAAATGATTTTCCCTTAAAAGCATAAGCCACATCCACGTCTATGGTAGAAAGATGCTGATAATCAGGTTTTTGAAACTTAAAGTTGGGATGATATTTTTGAATTTTATACGCCAGATAATAAGCCCAAAGTTGTATGACCGGTTTATTTAAAAAATTGGCTTTGTAAGCCAAAGACTCTTTGGCAGGGAATCGCCCGTGTTCGTCTGCTTTGAAAGGTAAATACTCCTCATATCTACTCAATATATAAAAAGAGGAAGCAAACACATCAAAAATAAGTTCGGCTTTGTCTGAAGTTTTGAAAAAGAAAGGAATATCTTTTTGATGGGTTACGACGATATCCTGTTTCTTGATGTCAGTCTCAAAAAGCAAAGTATGCGGTTGTATTTGTAATGCATTCGGGATTGAATCAACAGAATAATTAACTACCCAATGCTTTTTTATATCAAGTTTACTTCTATCTGTAATAACCTCAAAGGGCTCTTTCAAGATCGTGCCAAAAAAGACTTCTAGTGTATAAGTTAGCCTTTTAGAATTAGTATGTGTAAAAACCTGTATCATCTCAAATTTCGGTAAAGATCAATCAGCTTTTGTGATTCATTTTCCCAATTATATTTTTGGGCAGCTTTTTCCAAGTTTGTTTTCCAGGATTGATACCTGTTTTTATCATCAAAAACGTGTTTTACTTGTTCAGCCATTTTCTTAGGATCATGATTATCAAATACTTGTCCTATTTGTTCATTTTCCACCAATTGAGCTACTACTTTTCTGTTTGACACGAATAAGGGTACGCGGCATTGTATATAATCAAATACCTTATTCGGTAAACTGTACTCATAATTGAGGTTAGTTCCCTTGTCTAAAGACAAGCCCAAATCGGCAATTTTGGTGTATTCCAATAATTGGTCATAAGGCAGGCGTCCCAAGATTTTAACTTTTTCCACTAAATTATATTGTTTAATCAATTCTTTTAATTCCTCAAAAACATCACCACTACCTATAATTACTAAAATGAATCCTTCAAGATATTGCATCATTTGAACAGCTTCCTCCGCTCCCCTATCTTTATTGATACCGGAACCTTGCAAAATGAGCATTTTTTTATCTCCTTTGACATCCTGAGCAAGCTTGTTATTGTAGACTATATTCTGAAGTTTAGGTGCAATATTACGAATGACTATAACAGGCACCTTATATTTTTTTTCATAAATATCTGCAATAACTTGATTAACCGTGATGACATTTTCTAATTTGGGAAAAATAAATTTTTCGATACGTAACCAAACATTTCTCACTTGAGTCCTGTTTGTCAATTCAGGGACTTCGGTAAACAATTCATGAGAATCATACACCAGCTTTTTTCCAAATAATTTAGCAATCAAGAAATTGGGTAATAAGGTATCCAGATCGTTGGATAATAAGATGTCTTTTTTTAGGAAAAATAACAGGATAAACAAGCGCAAATTATACTCGGCATAAAAGCAAAATCCCTTGTTAAATATTAGCCGCAGACGTTTAGTACTGTATGGCCTCTCTATTGGCAAACTATCTTTTAACTTTCTACCTATCAATACAATATTATACCCTTCAGCAGCCAGCGTTTGACAAACTTTCCGTACTCGCTGGTCGGTTACAAGGTCGTTGGTTACTGAAATGAGAATTCTGGGCAAAATAATATTTTTCTGATTGCGTAAAAATACGATAAAAGTTAGATTCACTTAAAAACTTATTTGAGAAAGTCTTTATATATTGCAATTTTAAAATAAAACCAAATGTTAAAATATTATTCCCTAATTCTAATATTATTTTTTAGTTTTATAGTCAGTGCTCAAGAAACTCAAAAAAATGATTTAAAAATTGAGCCAATTCAAGGGGCAACTCCTTGGACCAGCCTTGATTTAAACAATAGACCGGGTAAGTTTCATTTTGCCATAGTCACCGACCGTACTGGTGGCCATCGGCCCGGTATTTTTATGGATGCAGTACATAAATTGAATCTTTTACAACCTGAATTTGTGATGAGTGTGGGTGATTTGATTGAAGGCTATACCACTGACATCGATGAACTTACACATCAATGGGATGAATTTGATGGTTTTATTAATGAATTGGACATGCCTTTTTTCTATATTCCCGGCAATCATGATATCACCAATCAAGTGATGGAGGATCTTTGGAAAAAAAGATTAGGCCCTACCTATTATCATTTTGTATATAAAGATGTATTATTTCTTGCTTTGAATTCCGAAGATCAGAAAAGAGGTGCCGGAAAGGGAACAATTTCTGATGCTCAATTTGAGTATGTGAAAAAAGTACTTTCAGAAAACACAGACGTTAAATGGACACTTCTTTTTATGCATCAACCTCTATGGAATCAAGAAGATACCAAAAGATGGGAGGAAGTAGAACAATTACTTAAAAACAGAAAACACACAGTCTATACCGGACATGAACACCGCTATGTAAAATACCACAGAAACAATGGTAATTATTATGTCCTGGCCACTACGGGAGGCGCTTCCGGATTAAGAGGACCGAAAATGGGCGAATTTGACCATGTTGTATGGATTACCATGACCGATGACGGCCCGATTATGGCCAATATACATCTGGACGGCATCTATGATGACGCCGTATTTACGGATAAAATGCGTGCTCATGTGGAACGGATGGCTACAAACAACCCTTTCCAAATTACACCGCTTTACATTGATGATAATATGTTTGAGGAGGGTGAATTAGAGATAAAAATCACCAATGATGAAAACATCCCTATGCGTGTCGTTTTTGAGGAACATTCCAGCATGGATCTGATAGGAGTTCTTGACAAAAAAGAAGTCATTGTACCACCCAATTTTGTTGAAAAAGTTAATTTGACTTTATCCAAACGTTTTAAAAGTTTTAATGAACCAATCCAACTGGATGCAGAAGTTTTTTTCACACCCCTAGATGTACCAACAGGCATCAGTTATCCTTATCGTTTTAACCTTAAACCACTCCCTAAATACCCTTTAAAAAGAACCTCTCAAAAAATGAAAATTGACGGAAAAGCAAAAGACTGGACGGAATTTCCATTTTCTTACAAAGGTGATACAGAAGAAACACAGGTGTCCTTTAATCTGCTTTATGATGAAAAATACCTTTATTTTGGTGCCAAAGTAAAAGATGATACAGTTGTTTCATATGGTAATGGTGCCGTATGGGTTCAGGATAATGTAGGCATCAGTATTAGTGCGTTACCTTTAAGCAAGAGTGCCATGAGTGAAGGTAGAAACTGGTATAAAGACGAATACACCCAATTAGCAAGTCCGGAAAATGACATGGTAAAATCTGTTTATTACAGACATTTTATTAAAAATAACACCATGGTTTGTAAACAAACTGAGAATGGCTTTTTTGCCGAGATGAAATTACCCATTAGTTATATAGAAGAAAAACAAGGAAAAAACTGGAAAACTATTAGAGTAGAAGTTGTGATAGATGATAAAGACGGGAAAGAGGTCAAACGCTACTATTGGCAACCTACTTGGATGAATAAAGAAATCAATGTTATCGGTTCCGGTATGTTTTTTAAGAAGTAGACCTCAGTGTAAAATTAAAGCTTTTATCTTGTTTCAAACTGATCATTTTAATCCTCACTTTTTATTTAAAAACAAGCATTTTAATACGCTTTATCGTTATTTAATGACTAATGATAAAGTCTCATTTAAGCGTGAACGAATCTCAACTAAAGATAAGGATTTTTTAGATTTAGATATTTCATCGGTTCAATCGGATAAAGTTATTATTGTCATTCACGGGTTGGAAGGTAGCTCACAATCAAGTTATATACAGTCACTAACACCCTTGGCTAATAAAAAAAACATAGATGTCGTTGCCGTAAATTTAAGAGGTTGTAGTGGAGCACCCAATCTAAAATTAAGCTCCTACCATAGTGGTAAGACAGAAGATCTATTGACAGTTATTGAATATATAACAGCCAAAAATATTTATCAAAGTATCAATCTTGTAGGTTATAGTTTAGGAGGAAATATAGTCCTTAAATTTATGGGTGAATTCTCCGATACCTATGCTCAAAATATAAATGCTGCTGTTGGCATTTCAGTTCCTTGTGACCTTAAAAGTTCAGGAGTAGAAATTGATAAGTTTAGTAATCGATTCTATCAAAAGAATTTTTTGAAAACGCTTAAAGCCAAAACCAGAGAAAAGTTGGATCGATTTCCTGAAGCCAATTTGCAAAGTAAAAAGATCTTAAAAGCCCGCAATTTTTTTGAATTTGATGAGTACTTTACTTCAGTAGCACATGGTTTTAAGGACGCGAACGATTATTATGAAAAATCAAGTAGCAAAGCTTATATTCCTATAATTAAAAAACCAAGCTTGCTAATATCCGCTTTAGATGATCCTTTTCTAAGTCCGGCTTGTTACCCGTTTGATGAAGCAAAAGCTAATCCCAATTTTCAATTACTAACGCCTAGATATGGTGGGCATGTTGGTTTTTTTACTGATTTAAAAGTATCTCGAAATATCTGGTTAGAAGAACAGATAATCAATTTTATTGTAAGTCATAATAAATAGAAGACTCGTCATAATAAAACAAACAAGTCTTGACGTAAAAAAAGCTCGCCTACGCACCTCACTTTGTTCGGTGCTTCGATTACTTAGTGGACGTGTCCACCGAAGTTCCCTATAAAAAAATCAACCCCATTTTGGTGTAAAAAAGAAGCTCGCCTACGCACCTCACTTTGTTCGGTGCTTCGGCGAGCGAAGGTGGAGACGGAGGGACAAATGTTACATGTTCTAATATTTTTCATACATTTATTATATGAAAAAGCAAGAAATTTCTACACAATATATTTCCGGTTTTTTTGATGCAGATGGTTCTATAACAATGAGTAAGAGCTCAAAAAGTAAAATTTATAAGACCATTAAGATTGATTTTACAAATACTGACAGACCAGTTTTGGAAAAAATTCAAAGCTTTTTGAAATTAAAAAAAATTACAGCTAACATTTCTACCAAAACTCCCACAAAAAAGATGCATTCTATAAGTTACACTTTATCAGTCAACTCAAATCAAATGTGTATTAAACTATGTAAATTATTACAACCATTGCTTTGTAAAAAGAAACATAGGGTAAATACAGTTTTGAAGTACCATAATTTAGTAACCAATAGAAATGGTAAATATACTGTCAAAGAACATGCGAGAAAATTAGCCTACGAAAGGTTATTTTTCTCCTCTATTTTTCAATAGAGATCGGACTATCTCTTCATCCGTTCGGGATGTCGCTTACTGTGGGCTTGCCGTAGCATCCCTAGTCTCTGAACCTGCTCACTTCCTCCAGTGAGATTGGCTGCTGGTTGGCTTAGATTTCTCCTTAGCGTTCCAGCAATTCAAGCGATTTTGCATCATACATTCCTGTATGAGTCGACCTTAATAATCGAACCCTCGTCCAAACAAGCAACCGAAGAGCTTTCTACATGCTTAGTTTTTGATTGATTTTTGATGTAAAGCTGACCAAAAACCGCCCACTTTACACTTAGCTTCTAAAAATTTCGGAATCCTCACGAAGCAATCAGACTCCTAGGTTTACTTTTACGATGCCTCTAGACCAAACGCCATAAACCAAGGCTTTTGAGAGACATTTAGCCCTCCGACCTTGTCGGAGCATTGGCTTAAAATCCTACTATAATTCAGATTAAGCAGCTAAAGCGTAATTAGATTCGCCGTTTATAATTTGAAAAAGAGATTAACGAGTGCCTTTTCACTACTCGACATGCTTACCGTCCGTCTGACCTTGCTGTCAAAACCGGTCGTCCCCAAATGGGTAAATTCCAAAGAACAAATCCCAAATTCCAAATCTGTAATTCCGGATTATTTTGAATTGCAAATTTAAAACATTCCTTTTGATTTAAGCAAAAAGTGTTCCAAGTCGATTAGCAAATAGATCTATTAGCGAATAAAGTAATTAGGCGAATCAAAGGATTGTCATATCGATTTCGAAACAAGTTCAGTGTCGGCATGACAAGAATCAATATAAAAAGGTAAAGGCTTCTACAATCTTTCCATCGGCTATTAAACTTTTGGCATGGATAAAATTCTCTTTTGTAGGTTGAATCCCTGTAGGGTCGGGAAGTTTTTCCAGTCCTGCTAATCTGGCCAATTCGGTTCCGGTTAGATAGGGTGATATGCGAATATACTCTGGTAAAGCATCAATTCCCATGGCAATAGACCCTATAGGTTTTGGTATTTTAAACAAACCCTCTTGTGTGGTTTTTATGTAATAGGGGCCGCCCATGCGGCCTACTAAATCAAGTAAAAAAGGGTCTATATTTCCTTTTTCATCATAGGCTTCATTCAAAATGTGAATTTTCAGCACTTCGCAAATAACTAAATTTCCCGCCCCCGGATTATTTCCTAGTTCTTTTATCTCTATAATCTTACATTCAAACTGCACCGGAGATTCTGCTACACGATAGGCCTTCACTTCTTCTGACGGCAACATCGTAAAACCGGCTTTTTCAAATTCATTAACTCCTTTGACATAAGCTGTGCTGGCTAAACTCATTTGCTCTACCATACTATTACTCACCATATTTATTACGACTTCCTTTGTTTCTTTTGCGTTGAAGTAGGTATCCTTCAATGAGCCATCTGTTCCTTTTCGAGCAGGTGAAAATATTAAAATAGGTGGATTACTACTAAATGCATTAAAAAAACTAAAAGGTGATAGATTGGGGTTTCCTTCTTTATCAATAGTACTTGCAAAAGCTATGGGGCGTGGCATCACCGTATTTTGCAAAATAGTTTGCAAGTCGCTTGTTTTTAAACCTTTAGGAGAATAGCTTTTCATTATTTTGCTGGTAATATCTTAGTCACACATGCTCCAAAACCGATGCGAACGCCATCTTTCTTTCCATAACCTTTGATAATTATGGTGTCATTATCCTGGATAAATTTACGGGTATCCCCATTTTTGAGTTTTATTTCTTTTTGGCCTGCCCAACTTAGTTCCAACATAGAACCAAAAGAATCTTTTTCGGGTCCGCTGATAGTTCCTGAAGCATACACATCTCCCACATTAATATTACAGCCATTGACCGTTTGATGTGCTAATTGTTGTGCCATATTCCAATACATATATTTAAAATTAGATTGGCATATACGAGTGGGTTCGGCATTTTCCGGTTGTAAATAAACTTCTAGGTTGATGTCAAAATTTCGTTTTCCAGAATATTTCAGGTAGTCTAAAACTTCGGGATCTTGTTTATATCCTTCTGTTCTAAAAGGTTCGAGAGCTTCAAGAGTAACAATCCAAGGAGATACTACTGAACCAAAATTTTTACCCAAAAAAGGCCCTAAAGGCACATATTCCCATTTTTGTATATCTCTGGCAGATAAGTCATTGAATAATGTAAGCCCAAAAATATAATCCTCCGCTTCATTTGTAGGAATACTATCACCTAGTGCCGTCTTCTTACCGGTAACAAAGGCTACTTCCAATTCAAAATCCATCAAACGGCTGGGTGAGAAAATAGGTTGGGTTTCTCCTTTGGGTAGTATTTGACCTTTTGGACGATGGATATTGGTGCCGGAAACCACAATACTCGATGCACGTCCGTGGTAACCCACAGGTATATGTTTCCAATTGGGTAAGAGGGCATTTTCAGGATCGCGGAACATCTTACCTACATTGGTCGCATGGTCAATACTCGAATAAAAATCGGTATAATCACCTACCTTTACGGGCATCAACATTTGAACATCTTTTACCGGCAGTAAAGCAGTTTGCCATTTCTCCCTGTCAGTGTTTTTAATATCAAATATTTCTGCAATACGTTGTCTTACAGCATTAGTTTTTTCTTTGCCCAAAGCAATAAAATCATTGAGAAAAGACTTGTTAAACACTCTATTATCAATACTCATATCGGTAAATACGCCACCTTCTGATACTGCAAAAAGGTCTATCACGGTATCGCCTATACGAGTGGCAATATGCGGTTGAGACTCACCTTTAACAAACACTCCAAATGGGATATTTTGAATAGGAAAATCGGAATTTTCAGGCACTTGGATCCAACTTTTTGCTTTATAATCTATGCTCATAATTTTCAAATATCTAATTTCTAATTTTAAAGTGTTCCCCTATTGGCTTGTTCTCTTTCTATACTTTCAAATAAGGCCTTAAAATTACCGGCTCCAAAACCTTTAGCACCCATTCGTTGGATAATTTCATAGAAAAGGGTTGGTCTGTCTTCTACCGGTTTGGTAAATATCTGCAACAAATAACCTTCTTCATCTGCATCTACCAAAATAGAGAGTTTTTGCAGCTCTTTGATATCCTCTTTCATCATCTCCATATGTTTACCTAATCTCTCCGGGATAGCATCGTAGTAAGCTTGCGGCGGAGGTGGTAAAAATTCAACACCACGGGCCTTTAATCCGGCAACGGTTTTAATGATATTATCGGTAGTCAAAGCGAGGTGTTGCACCCCAGATCCTTCATAAAAGTCTAAATATTCTTCTATTTGTGATTTTTTTTGACCTTCGGCAGGTTCGTTGATAGGAAATTTGATACGTCCGTTACCATTACTCATCACCTTGCTCATTAAAGCAGAATACTCAGTGTGAATTTGAGTATCATCGAATGAAAGAAAATTCTCAAAACCCATCTTTTCCTCATACCACTTCACCCACTTATTCATCTGATTCCAGCCAACATTACCCACCATATGGTCAATATATTTCAAACCCAGAGGCTCGGGATTATATTCGGATTTCCATTTTTTAAAACCAGGGAGGAAAATACCATTATAATTTTTTCTTTCAACAAAAATATGAACCGTTTCCCCATAAGTATGAATACCGGAACGCACTACTTCACCATGCTCGTCTTTTTCCACTGTTGGCAGCATAAATGCTTTCGCACCACGTTTTGTAGTTTCTTCAAAAGCCGAACGCGCATCATTTACCCAGAGCGCAATCACTTTCACCCCATCTCCATGCTTTTTAAGATGCTCATTTACAGGAGATTGACTATTTAGAGGTGTGGTTAGTACTAATCGAATTTTATCTTGCTGCAACACATAACTCACTTCATCTTTACTACCGGTTTCCAATCCTTTATAAGCCAAAGATTGAAACCCGAAAGCCGTTTTGTAATAATGCGCAGATTGCTTGGCATTACCCACATAAAACTCTACATAATCTGTTCCTAAAAGGGGTAAAAAGTCTTGAGCCCCTTCAAAAATTTTTTCGAGTCCGTATTCTACTGATTTTGGTGTTTTCATGTTGACTAGCGAATTAGTTGATTAGCGAATTAGCTAATGGGTTAATTACAAATTATTTACGTTTTGAACTACTGATTATTTTATTAAGTATTTTTATAATACTTTCCAGTTTTGCTATAAGTTTATTAGGATCCGGATAGGTGTCTATTGCATCAATTAAAAAAAGCCAATACTCTGTTTCATCGGCTTCTTTCAGTGCTATTTTCAATTTATGTATAAAATCTGCTTTACTTTCAGAGTTTTGAGCTTCTTTGGCATTGGCTCCTATTGAAGTACCAGAGCGTAGCAATTGTTTTGCAATTACAAATCTTTTATCTTTCTCAAGTAATTCTGAGTATTTAATAATCTCTATAGCAAACTCAAAAGTCTCTTTGAGAATTAGATTATCTTGATATTTTTTACTGTTTGTAAATTTCATAATGTCATTTGCAAATCAATACATCCGCTCATTCGCTAATTAATTATCCCAGCCACGATTTATAATAATCTTCCACTTCTATTTGCGCAGCAAATTTGGTCATTTTCAAAGGTCTGAATGTATCTACCATGACAGCCAATTCCTTTGTTTCTTTTTTACCTATACTACGTTCGGCAGCACCGGGATGTGGGCCATGTGTTATACCTAATGGATGCAAAGTAATCTGGCCAATCTCAATGTTATTTCTACTCATAAAATCGCCATCTACATAATAAAGTACTTCATCACTGTCAACATTGGCGTGATTGTATGGTGCTGGTATCGCTTTTTCATCATAATCATATAATCGAGGGACGAATGCACAAAGTACAGCACCACCACATTCCCAGGTTTGGTGTATAGGTGGCGGCAAATGTAATTTTCCGGTTATAGGCGCAAAATTGTGAATTGAAAATGCGTAAGGATAATAATAACCATCCCAGCCCACAATATCGAAAGGGTGAGCTTCATAATGATAGGGATGTAGTTTGTGATCTCTTTTAATAAAAATTTTATAGTCTCCTAATTCCTCATGGGTCTCTAAATTTTCCGGCGTTCTAAAATCACGTTCATAAAAGGGCGCATGTTCCATCAACTGACCGTTTTGGTTAACATATTTTTTGGGAAATTTATAGGGCGTCGTCGACTCTACAATAAAGAGTCGGTTTTTTGGCGTGTTAAAATGCATTTGATAGGTAATACCTTTGGGAATGATTAAATGGTCCCCATATTCAAAAGGTATATTTCCCAACATCGTTTTTAGTGTACCCTTTCCTTCATGGATAAAGATCATTTCCCAGCCTTCAGAATTTTTGTAAAAATAATCGGTCATAGATTTTCTGGGGGCACACAGGCTAATGACTATATCTTTATTGGCCAATACAGGCATTCGTCCGGCAATATAATCGTCGTGTTCCGGCACTTCATAACCTTTAAAACTTCGGCTGACCATACCTACTGCATCAGCATATTGTGGAGCTACATTTATAGGTTTGTCAATTTTCAACACTCTGGTAGGACGATGTATATGATACGTCAAAGTATAATCACTGGAAAAACCTTCACTGGAAATGAGTTGTTCTGAATATAGCTTCCCGTCAGGCCGATAAAAAGTAGTATGGCGCTTCGGTGGAACCTGCCCACGTTTTTGATATCCGTACATAAGTTTTTAGATTTTGTTGGGTAACAAAAATAGGAATTTAATAGTGGAATATCAAAAATGATTTTGCTCAATCTACAGCTGCAACATTGTTGACTACTATATGTTGAATGCGACTAAAAATTACAACATCCCCACAATCTCCTCCGGAACCAATACACTAATATCACCTCCATGACGATAAACATCCCTCACAATACTTGAACTAATGTAAGATTTACCGGAACTCGTTAAGAGAAAAACAGTTTCTATACCTGAAAGTTTTCGATTGGTTTGGGCGATAGCTTTTTCAAATTCAAAATCAGCGGGATTACGCAATCCACGTAAGATAAAATCCGCTTCAATTTCTTTGGCGTAGTTTATTGTAAGACCGGAGTATGTGGTGACTTTTATTTTTTTGTATGGAGAAAAAGTGGCTTCTAAAAAAGCTAATCTTTTTTCTAACGGAAACATATAATTTTTATCCGTATTGGTTCCTACCGCTATGACAATTTCATCAAAAAGGTCAAGTGCCCTGTGAATAATATCTACATGTCCAAGGGTAACAGGGTCAAAAGAACCGGGAAAAAGTGCGCGCTTCATAGGATTTACGATTTTAGATTTTAGATGTATAAATATAGATCACTTTATAAAAATATTAAATGTCCTCTTTGTTATGCAGATGTTTTAAATCTGTTGTGGCCGTGGGTATAGCATTAAATAATTCACTGGAGTATTTCCTTCTAACCTTTTCAGCAAAATAGATTCCCAAACCTGTTCCAAAAATAACCAGTATAACTCCCAAAACCAAACTCCAAATAGTTTTCTCAAAATAATAGTATAAAATTATAGCAATCATTAAGAATACCAAAAATGGTGAAATAAAATTCCTTAACCATGATAATACCATTATCAAACTCTTCATGTATGGTTTTTTAGTTTTTATTTAATGCTGACTCTAACAAATAGCCAAAATATTCTTGCAAAGTAATACCTTCTGACGCTAATTGCTGAGGCAATATACTCGCTTCCGTTAAGCCCGGAACGGTATTGACTTCTAAAAGATGTGGAACCCCATCTTTAAAAATATATTCGCTGCGGGTCATACCTTTCATGTCAAGAGCACGATATACTCTTTCTGCCAATATTCTGACAGCTTGTTCTTGTTCTTTGGAAATTCTAGCCGGAGTGATTTCTTGTGATTTTCCCAAATATTTAGCTTCATAATCGAAATAATCATTTTCTGAGACTATTTCTGTCAAGGGTAAAACCAGGACTTCATCATGGTAAGTAACCACACCAACAGAAACTTCAGTCCCTGAAAGAAACTCCTCAATCAGCAGTTGGGAATCCTCTTTAAAGGCGTTTTCAATAGCCTGCATCATTTCTTCTTTTTTGTGTACTTTAGTCACGCCAAAACTGGAACCGGCCCTATTGGCCTTGACAAAGCAGGGCAAACTCACTTTTTTTATAATAGCCTCAATATCAATAGGTTCCCCTTTATTTAAGTAATAGGATTTTGCATGAGGAATATCGTAAGAATCCAATACACTAAGTGTGTCTCTTTTGTTAAATGTAAGTCCCATTTTATAAGATGAATCTGATGTATGTGGAATACCCAACAATTCAAAATAGGCAATTAAAACGCCATCTTCACCCGGGTGGCCATGAATGGCATTAAAAACCACGTCAAAAGTGATTTTTTGTCCTTCAACTTCTACTGAAAAGTCATGTTTATTGATAGGATATTCCTGTCCTAATTCATTGACATAAACCCATTTATCTTTGAGAATTTGTATAGGAAACACCTCATATTTTGAGGCGTTAATATGCTTGCATACAACCTTTCCACTACGAATGGAAACTTCGTATTCTGTGGAGTAACCTCCCATCACAACCGCCACTTTTTTTCTCATCATCTTTGCTTTGATTTAGACAAAATTACAAATAAGCTCTTGATTTTAGTATCCTAAGATAATAATTGTTTAAAAAATCCCTTATTTTTGTCAAAACATATTTTTGATGGATTTCATTAAATTTTTACAAAGTAAAAGCTTTTGGAGGCAGGTCTTGATGGCTTTGGTCATCTTTGGTTTTGGTATTTTTCTAATTTTCCAAGTGTTGAAAATAATAACACACCACAACCAAAAAATCGAGGTACCCGATCTGTCTAAACAACCTCTTTCTGAAGTAGAGATCATCCTTGATGAATATGATCTGCGCTATATAGTTATTGATTCGGCCAGTTATAATCCATCTTACCCAAAAAAATCTGTGATTCGTCAATTTCCCGAACCCGGAGACATTGTCAAAGAAAACAGGAAAATATATTTAACCTTAAATCCTTCGGGGTACAGAGAAGTGAGCATTCCTGACTTCTATGGTAAAACAAAAAGAAATGTAGAGACCACCCTACAGGCCGTTGGTTTTATGATCAGTGATAAACCGGTCTATATACCTGACAGAGGCCGAAACGTAGTTCGTGGATTGCGCCATAAAGACGAAAAACTGGAAAAAGGCATGAAACTTCCCAAAAAATCCGTCATTACTTTGGTTCTAGGTGACGGAAATGGTTAATCTTTTGCATGACAGAAAATGATATTTTTAATCCGGAGGACGGATATGAACATTATAAATTTACGGCATCCCCGGGCCAAGAGCCCTTACGTGTCGATAAATTTCTGATGAATTTTATCGAAAATGCCAGCCGCAATAAAATCCAACAAGCTGCCAGATCCGGATATATTTTTGTCAATGATATGGCGGTTAAACCTAACCATAAGGTTAAAGCCCATGATACTGTCAAAGTCATTTTTAAACACCCTCCACATGAAAATTTATTGGTTGCCGAAAATATTCCTTTAAACATCATTTATGAGGATGAAGCAGTAATCGTTATTAATAAACCGGCCGGCATGGTCGTACATCCGGGACATGGAAATTACTCTGGCACTTTAGTGAATGCTTTAATCTATCACTTTGAAAACTTGCCAAACAATGAGCAAAACAGACCGGGACTTGTCCACCGTTTAGATAAAGACACCAGTGGCTTATTGGTAGTAGCCAAAACAGAAAATGCCATGACGCACTTGGCTCAGCAATTTTTTGACCGCACTACCGATAGAAAGTATTATGCTCTAGTATGGGGTAATGTAAAAGAAGAGGAAGGAATCATAGAAGGGAACATAGCCCGTCACCCAAAGAACAGGTTGCAAATGGCTGTTTTTGA
>JANTFO010000029.1 GCA_024763365.1 Flavobacteriaceae bacterium | reverse complement strand
TAAAGGCTCACCCCTTTTTTGGTCTTGTATTGATTGCTAAAGATCTCTACACTTTTAATCTTAGATAGTGAATCGTGTTGTTTGATGGGCGTGATGGTTAAGAGGTGTTTTCCTTCTTTGCTATATACCTTATACTTATCTTCGTCTCTAAAGTATTTTTTTTGGTTTTCTACATCGGTCACTTCCATTTCACTTAGCTCTACCACCAATGAATCTTTGGCATAAATATCTGCTAAATCTTTTACCGTGGTTTCCAAATCAACTTTTCCAACTTTTCCTTTTTCTATAAGGTATTCCGATTGTTTTTGACAACTTATCAAGCTTAAAAAACCTACGAATATTACTAAGAAACTAAAATATGTTCTCATGTTTGATGTTTTTATCGATATAGATATATTTAATAATACTAATTTTTTATTATGTGCTAATTTAATACACTTTGCGTAACTCTGTACTACTTTGTGTTATAGCTATTTCACAGAACACACAAAGTACACAAAAAATACACAAAAATATCTCATAAAAATTATTTATGTACTTTATAACATAAAGCTATATATTATCAATTGATATTAATAAAATGTCTAAATCAGTTGGTATGTTACTTGATTTTTTTAAGTATACTAAATACGCCTCTGATAAAAGTAGCGCTGGTCAAAACTTTTACCACCGGATTCATTCGCGTGCTTTTACGGGTCGTGCTTTTTTTCTTTTTTGTTTTGCTTTTTTCTTCGCGCTCCTCTTTTTCTTTTTCAGCTTTGGTGACTTTATCAATTTTTTTATTTAATATCTCGTAAGCACTTTCCCTGTCAATTTCCTCATTATATTTTGGGATCAAGCGAGAATTATCCAATACTTGCTTGATTTCTTTATCGGTCAATATATCCATTCTGCTCATGGGCGCCCGCATCATGGTAGCTGCCAAAGGCGAAGGACGCCCTTTTTTATCCAAAACAGATACCAGGGCTTCACCTGTTCCGAGCTGTGTCAAGAGTTCATCCGTATCGTAATACTCCGAGTCCGGATAATTTTCGGAAGCTAATTTAATGGCTTTTCGGTCTTTGGCCGTAAAGGCACGAAGGGCATGTTGTATTTTCATCCCCAATTGTGCCAACACATCCGCAGGAATATCTTTAGGGTTTTGTGTGACAAAATAAACCCCTACCCCTTTGGAACGAATGAGTTTTACGACACTTTCTATTTGTGCTAAAAGTGTTTTACTGGCTTCTTTAAAGACCAGATGGGCTTCATCAATAAAAATGACCAGTTCCGGGCGGTCAGCATCGCCTTGTTCCGGAAAAGTATTATAAACTTCTGCCAGAAGCTGTAACATAAAAGTTGAAAACAAATAGGGTTTATCCTGAATATCTGTCAATCGTAAAACAGAAATGATGCCTCTGCCCTCCTCATCTATACGGGTAAGGTCGTCCACATCAAAAGATTTTTCTCCAAAAAACAAATCACCTCCTTGTTGTTCTAAAGCCACAATTTTTCTTAGGATACTACCGGTACTGGCAGTAGAAATTCGTCCGTATTCGCTTTGAATCTCCTCTTTACCTTCTCCTGTGGCATATTGCAGAATTTTTCTAAAATCTTTGAGGTCAAGTAAGGGTAAACTATGGTCATCACAATATTTGAACAATACCGAAACAATACCGGTTTGGGTATCTGTGAGGTCTAATATTCTGGATAAAAGTACCGGTCCAAATTCAGAAACGGTGGCTCTTAGTCTAACACCATCTTGCTCAGAAAGGCTTAATATTTCAATAGGAAAACCTTTGGCCGTAAAGGTTAATCCGATGGCTTCCATACGTTCGTCAATCTTAGGGTGTCCCGGGCTGGGTTGTGCCAATCCACTTAAATCACCTTTGACATCCATCAATAAAACAGGAATCCCTTTTTCCGACATGTTTTCGGCCAGAACCTGTAAAGATTTTGTTTTGCCTGTTCCGGTGGCTCCCGCAATTAATCCGTGCCGGTTTAAGGTTTTTAAAGGTAACTTGACAAAAGCATTTTTTTGGGTTTGACCATCTAACATGGCTGAACCCAATACAATATAATCACCCTCTGTGGCATAACCTTCTTCTATATGTTTAAAAAAATCTTGCTGACGACTCATATGCTGTTTATTTATTGTGTAAAAATAGGATAAGTCTTTGACATCACAAAAAATCAAAAAAATATTAGCCAACTTTATTTCTAAGGTATCCTATCCGCTAATTTTCGCTAATTGAACTGATTTCAATAATTGATAAAGTGTAATTATTAGTGTGAATTAGCTTAATCCGTGTTAATTCGCGGATCAAATTTATTACATGTTACTCAAAAATATTTTGGCTTAGACTGTTTAATATCATTTAGAATCCAATCTAGTTGTTCGTCTTCTTCAATAGAGGTATTGGGCACATAAGCATCCGGTTTTACCCCATAGCCATCCGGTTCTTGTGTATAGGGAGTTTTGATATTCATAAAACCAAAACGTAATTTTAGCTTGGAATTGGGCAATTCTACTATAGGCATCATCCCTGCAATAGTGCCATTGTAGGCACCTCCTGTTTCCTCACCCACAAAAAAAGCACGGTTTGTCCCGTCTAGATGGGCCCCTATCGTAGAACTTGCAGAAAAACTGTTTCCATTGATGATGACATAGATTTTTCCTTTAAAATTTAAATCATTTGGCTTGGTGGGTTTTGATGTTTTGTGGTAAAAATAGGGCTCCCCATTTTTAACCTTGACCTTAAAAGCCTGGACATAAAGCATATGCACCGGAGTTGTCAAATACATTAAGCCGTTGAACCAATGCATAGGAGAATGCGTTATAGGATAAAAATAACTCGTTCTTTTGGTCATCTTGGCAGGTTCGATTAATACATATTCATTTTGATTTGTTATATATGAATTAAGGATTCCTATTTGTTTAAGACTTCCTCCAAAATTGTCTCTCAAATCAATGATTAAGTAATTGGTTTTGGCCGAGTCGATGGCTTTGAAACTCTGCTCGTAAAATGTTTTATAATCACCATTCTTAAATCGCCTAATTTTCATGTAAGCAGCCACCTGTGTAGAATCAAGCGGAAGGAATTCTAATGAGCGTGTTTGCTCTTTGGTATACTTCACATATCCATGAACTTTTTCCCACTTTTTTTTGGTTTTTCTTTCTTTTTTTGAAAGCTTCACTACGTCTTTATCTTCTTGTTTTGTAGTGTCTTTACTTTTTTGTTTTAGCTTGGCATAGTCGGCTTTTAACTGATAGCTGTAAAGGCTATCATTATACTTTAAGTCAAGTTGTACACTATCTTTTTTGCCATAAATTTTAGTATAATAAGAACCAAACCTAAAACCACTTAGCTCAGGATGAAAAGTTGTGTTAAAACCATCAGCCGTGATTAACTTATGGTAAGAAGCGAGCAATTTACTTGCTGCAATACCATCAAGTTTAAGTACTTCAGAACCAACTTCTATACTATCTTTCGAAAATACTTTTTCGATATAAACCCGGTTATTAATATTTCTAAAACGTACTTTTTTAAAAGGAGCTGTTCTTTTTCCTTTGGTTTTCTTTTCGAGTTTAGTAGGTTTTGGGTAAACAGGACTAATAGAAGTATGCCCTTGCCTAATACTATTGACAACCGGAGCAAATGCCCTATAAAATTCTCGCCCCGAAAGTGGATTAGTAAGACTTTCTTTTAAATTCTCAAAATTACGGTCTAAAGAGTCTTTAGAAATATACCAATACAAATCAGGGTGATACTTGGTCAATAATTTATAGGTAAAATCAACATCCTCTTTTAATTCTGCAGGTGTGAAATCTTTGGAAATCTGAGCATTATATTTTTCTACCGAGGCACAGCTAACCAGTAGGCTAGCCAGGATACCGATATAAGCAATTATTTTTACCATCTATTCTGTTTTATTCTCTAAATCTAATAAGAATGCATATTCACGGGCTATATCTTTTAAGGCATTAAACCTTCCTGAAGCACCCCCGTGGCCGGCTTCCATATCTATATGCATCAAGAGTAAGTTATCATCTGTTTTTAACTCACGTAATTTGGCTACCCATTTGGCAGGTTCAAAATATTGTACTTGCGAATCGTGTAAGCCCGTAGTAACGAGCATATTAGGATAATCTTTTGCCACAACATTATCATAAGGAGAATAAGACTTAATATAGTCATAATAGTTCTTTTCATTTGGGTTGCCCCACTCATCATATTCTCCTGTTGTCAATGGTATACTATCGTCAAGCATGGTGGTAACCACATCTACAAAAGGAACGGCTGCAATCACACCATTATATAATTCGGGTTGCAGATTAACCACGGCTCCCATTAATAAACCTCCGGCAGAACCACCGGCAGCATATAGATGTTCCGGTGAGGTCATGCCTTCATCAACTAAATATTGTCCACAATCAATAAAATCAGTAAAGGTATTTTTTTTGTGAAACAGTTTTCCATCCTCATACCACTGACGTCCTAAGTACTGCCCGCCTCTTACATGCGCTATGGCAAAAACAAACCCCCTATCCAACAGACTCAATCTGCTAGCGCTAAAACTAGGGTCAATTGTGTAACCATATGACCCATAAGCATATAGCAAAACAGGTGTTTTTTTGTTGAGTTTAGTGTCCTTACGATGAACCATAGAAATAGCCACTTTTTTTCCATCCCGCGCTATAGCCCAAAGACGTTGACTGGTATAATTGTTCTTATCGAATTTTCCCCCCAATACTTCTTGTTCTTTCTTTACCTCCTGTGTTTTATCAATCATATTAAAATCAATTACAGAGGAAGGTGTGGTCATGGAATTATAGGCATATCTCAAGGTATGCGTGTCAAATTCAGGATTACGACCTACATAAGCCATGTAAGTTTCTTCCTCAAAAGGCAAATAATAATCAACCTCATTATCCCAGCCTTTGATGCGGATTTGATTTAAACCATTGGAGCGTTCTTCCAATACCAAAAAGTCTTTAAAAAGTGACATGTCTTCCAATAAAACATCATCTCTGTGAGGTATCACCTCTTTCCAATGCTCTTTGCCGGTAGCATTTTCGGAAGTTTTCATCAGCTTAAAATTCTTGGCTCCTCCTTCATTTGTCAGTATGTAAAAGTGATCATCATAATGTGAAATACTGTATTCCAAGTCCTTTTCTCTGGCTTGCAAAACCTTAAAGTTATTATTCGGCGTGTCCGCTAAAAGATACTGATATTCAGTAGATAATGTACTATAAGAACCTATCAATAAATACTTTTTCGATTTGGTTTTGGTCACAAAAGTGCTAAAGGTGTCATCCGCTTCATGGAATATTTCCACATCCTCTTTTGGGTCTGTACCTAAGATATGTTTGAATATGCGCTCACTACGCAATGTGTTTGGATCTTTTTGGGTATAAAAGAGTGTTTTATTGTCATTTGCCCAAACGGCATATCCGGTAGTATTTTTGATTACTTCTGGGTATAATTCCCCTGTTTTTAAATTTTTTATCCTGATATTATATTGCCTACGGCTTACAGTATCAACTCCATACGCCAATAGCTGGTTATTGGTACTTACTGAAAGGCCCGATACATGAAAATAGTCGTGCCCTTCGGCCATTTTGTTGACATTTAGCATGATTTCTTCTTCAGCCTCTAATGTTTCCTTTTTACGAGAATATATGGGGTATTGCCCCCCTTTCTCATAGCGATTAATATAATAATAATCATCTTTTAAATAAGGTACACTTTCGTCGTCCTCCTTGATACGCGATTTCATTTCCTCAAATAAAGTTTCCTGAAAAGCTTTGGTATGTGCTGTCATAGTGTCATAATAGACATTTTCAGCTTCGAGATATTTGATTACTTCAGGGTTTTCACGTTCGTTTAACCAATAGTAGTTATCTACTCTCGTATCTCCATGTAAATGAAATTCTTTGGCAATTTTCTTTGCAATAGGTGGTTTAATATCCGGTTTTTTCATGGTTTGTTTTTGTGTACAAGCGGCAAATGTAAGGCTTGTTAGAATATAAATAAAGAGTCTCATAAATGTTGTTATTTTGATGTTAAAGTACTTCTATTATACTTTTGTAATTGTTAAAATCTTGAAATATATTTTTGACCCCCACTTCAGCTAATACTTCTGTATTATGATGATCAATACCAATTAATGGTATTCCTAAATTTTTACAAGTTTTATAATCCCAAATACCATCACCAAAATAGGTAATGTCTGTAAAATTATATTGGTATGTATTTTTGGCTTGTTGGATTGCGTCTGCAACAATTTCTTCTCGCGTAATAAAACGGTCACTGTTTGAGTAAGGATAATTTTCAGCCTGAATACCGATGGCATCTAATTTGACAATCCCTGATTTTTCCCAAGATCCGGTAGCTATACCCACCTCAATATCAGGATGTTGAGAAAGATAATGGAAGAAGTTACTACTACCGGTCACTTCATTAAAGAGATCAGGGTTCTCTTTTTGAGAAGTTGTTAAGTGTTGGTGAAATGTATCTTGCACATGCTGTAAATCACGCTCATAAATAATTTTGTTTTGTTGTAACAATACATCTCTTGTCAAACCGGTATCTGTCACAGTTGTAAAAGCACTCCAATCTATATTTGTAAGGTCTATGTCAAAAAGTTCCCGAAATGTTTTGACAAAGCAAAGCTCATCTACTTTTTTAGTATCTGTTAAGGTCCCATCGATGTCAAAAATAACAAGTTTTTTCAAGTCTTATAGATTTACTTTGTTTATCAATCTTTTACTACTTTTTATAAAAAAGAATCCTTCTCTCGCAAATTCCATACAGCGTTACATTACTTAGTCTCAATAAAACATTTCAACTAAATCAGAAACTTTGTCAAAGTTAAAGAGCAAATTGATTAATTAAAACTTAGCCAATATCTTTCGTGTTAAATCTGTCTCTCTTAAAAGTGCTTTTTGATACAAACTATCGGCTTTATCTAATATTTCATGGGCTTTGTTTGTATCTTTAATATCCTTCGCATTGATCTTAACATTAAAATAGGCTCCGGCTACAGCTGTTCTGGCACAAAGCATTCCCACACCTGCATCTGAAAGAGAATTTTGCAAACCCTTTTCAGCCATTTCTTCCATAACTTCCATAGCATTAAAAGCTGTTTCCATGACCTGCAAGGGGATTTCTGTAGCATAAATGGTCGCTGTTTCCAAGGCTTCGGCTCTTAATTTCTTTGCTTCCTCACTTCCTTTTGGCATTCTAACTGCATCAATGATCTTATTAAAAGCATTGGTGTCTTCATCCACTAAAAAAAGTAATTTGTCTTTATAAGCCTGTCCTTTAACTGCCCAATCCGAATAATACGCCCACTGCTCGTCCCATCCTGCTTTATGGGCAGATAAATTGGCCACCATCGTTCCCAATGAAACCCCTAATGCACCTACATAAGCAGCTATAGAACCACCGCCAGGTGCCATAGATTCTGAAGCAGTTTCATCGGCAAAACCTTTGACGGTAAAATCGATCAATTTAGGCACCTTATCCTCTAATAAGTATTCAATGATACGTTCTCTTGGGTTAAAAGGCTTTAGATCGTCTAATCCAAGTGATTTAATGGCAATTTTAATTTTTTCTTCTTCGGAAATACCCAAAGAACGTTCTTGTTTTTGCAAGAAAAAGTCTGCCGCATCCAGCATGGCTTTTTTGGGTATTAATCCCACTAATTCCGAACCCGTTACCCGCAATCCTCTACTCGTGGCACTTTTTACCGTTTCATCAAAAGCGATGTGCATGGGAGTGATATTGATATTGGTCAGATTGTAAGAAATCTGGGCTATGCCATATTCTTCGATATACCAACCTATCCCTTTGACCGCTTTTAACTTTCCGGGAATACGTACCGGTTGCCCTTTAGCGTCCAAAACTTTCTTTCCGGTAGCGGGGTTGCCTTCCCTTTTAATCCTTCCGGCCTCACGTATGTCAAAGGCTATAGCATTAGCACGGCGGGTAGAAGTGGAATTCAGATTGATGTTATAAGCTACCAAAAAGTCACGAGCTGAAATAGCAATTGCTCCGGTATGCTTGACAATATCGTTAAAATCTGCCGGACCGAAATCGGGTTTCCATTCTTTATCGATTAATTTTTTAGGTAAACCTTCATACTCACCTTTACGGCAATTGGCCAGGTTACGTCTTTTTTCTTCTGTGGCTGCATTTTCATAAAAATAACCCGGTATGCCTAATTCATCTCCTACTCTTTTTCCTAATTTATGTGCGTATTTTACCGTTTCTTCCATGGTAATTCCTGAAACAGGAACTAATGGACACACATCGGTAGCACCAAAACGCGGATGTTCACCATGATGCTTACTCATATCAATCAATTCAGCCGCTTTTTTGATCAAAAGAAAAGCCGCATCTATTACAGGCTGTGGTTCCCCAACAAAAGTTATCACCGTACGGTTGGTCGCTTTACCGGGATCTACATCCAGTAATTTTACACCATCTATCGTTTCAACAACAGACGAAATTTCATTAATTACTTTTTCATCACGCCCTTCACTAATATTGGGGACACATTCTATAAGCCGGGTTTTCATGGTTGGTTGATTTTTAGTTGAACAAAACTAAAAAAATTAAGTATCTTCCTAAAATGAATTGAGATATATTTATAAAAAAAACCGCTTGCAAATTACAAACGGTTTTATCATAAACATTATTTAGTATTTATTTACCATCTCCACACTTCCCTTCGCCACATTTACCTTCACCACATTTGCTTTCTTTAGGAGCGTGCTTCATTTTCATTTCTTTCATGAATCCCATCATTTCTTCTTTAGAAATACTAGCATTTTCATCTGTGTCAATTTTTGCAAACATCATTTCATGACCTTTGGCAAATTCTTCTTGGGTTAGAATGTCATCACCGTCAGTATTGAATTCTTTAAACATCTTACATTCCTTTTCGTCCACCTTACCATCTTCATTCTTGTCTCTTTGGCTGTATTCTTCTTTTGCATGATTTACAAATTCTTCCTTAGTTACATTACCATCTTCATTCAAATCAATGGCAGCAAAGTAGTCTTTTTCATTTTTAGGTGAATTTTGCATTTCTTTCTTCGCTTGATTACCTTCATCTACTTTCTGATCATCTTTATCTTTTTTGTTTGCACAAGAAACTAAAGTTAAGGTACTTACAATAAATGCAATTAATAGTTTAGTTTTAATAGTTAATTTCATGATTTATGGGTTTTAATTTTATATATAACAGCAAAAATACCTTTTTTTTAATGCAAATCTAAATTTTTACACATTTTTTTTATACCTACTACTATTTTGAACTAGTATTAAAATGTTTTAAATTTGTTGAATAAAATTACAATACACATGAGTTTTTGGGTAAAAGTAGGATTAATTGTCATTGTTTTACACCTTTTATTGGGATTTGGGTGGTTAATCTACAAATTATCACCTCGAAAGAAGGACAAAAAAGATGAATCCCAAGCAGATTAAAGTTTTCATCACTAATATGGGGCCGGCCACACGTATCAAACGTGAAGAAAAGGCTGCTTGGTTTTTGGCTCATACCGAAAGTTTACCGGAATTAATAAGATTATGTTTTGACACCAATTTTTCAGCACATCACAAAGCTTTTTGGATACTTGAAATTGTATTAGAAAGGAATTTAAATTACTTGCTGCCTTATATAGATGATTTTTTACCTCATTTATCTCGATTAAAAAATGACAGTGCCATACGTCCGGCAGCAAAAATATGCAGGTGGATTGTTAGGGCTTATGCAGTCAAAAGAGAAAAAGTATGGAATGAAACACTAAGCCAAAAAAATCTGGAACAATTGCTTGAAGTTACTTTTGACTGGCTGATAGGTTCTAACAAAGTGGCCGCAAAAGCTTACAGTATGGATAGTGTATTGTGGTTAGGTTATTTAAAAGGAGAAACTTTTAGTTGGATTCATCCAGAATTAAAACAAGTGATTATGACCAATATTAACCAGGAATCACCGGCTTATCAAACACAGGGGAAAAGAATTTTAAATGAATTGAAATAAGTATCTTTACCCCTTTGAAATTTGAACTTGATAAGTATGAATTTATCAGCACTTATAGCTATTTCCCCTATTGACGGCCGCTATGCTAACAAAACAGCAATTTTGTCCGCTTACTTTTCCGAAATGGCACTTTTTAAATACCGAATACTTGTAGAAATTGAGTATTTTATATTACTGTCAAAAAAAAAATTAAGTGGTTTACCGGTTTTAAATAAGCAACAACAAGAAAACTTACGAGCTATCTATCAAAGATTTAATGAGCAAGATGCCGTGAAGATTAAAGAATATGAAAAAACAACCAACCACGATGTCAAATCGGTAGAATATTTCATCAAAGATCAATTAGCTAATATTGGTCTGGATAAATACAAAGAATTTGTTCATTTTGGATTGACTTCACAAGATATCAACAATACAGCAGTACCTTTGAGTATTAAAGAAGCCATGGAAGAAGTATACCTTCCACAAGTAGCTTATTTACAGGAAGTACTTAAGGATCTAACAGAAAAGTGGAAAAATATACCCATGTTGGCAAAAACCCATGGACAACCCGCTTCTCCTACCCGATTAGGTAAAGAAATAGCGGTTTTTAAAGAACGTATTGATCAGCAGTTAAATCTTTTAAAACAAGTACCTTATGGGGCAAAATTCGGTGGTGCAACAGGTAATTATAACGCACATCAAGTGGCCTATCCTGAAGTAGATTGGCAAGCATTTGGAAAGGAATTTGTCAATCAAATATTAGGTTTACATCACTCATTTCCAACTACACAAATAGAACATTACGATCATTTAGCTGCCCTTTTGGATAATTTAAAACGTATCAATGTCATTCTTATTGATTTTGCCCGCGATGTTTGGACTTATATCTCCATGGGTTATTTCAAACAAAAGATCAAAGCCGGTGAAATTGGTTCCTCTGCAATGCCGCATAAAGTAAACCCGATAGATTTTGAAAATGCTGAGGGAAATTTGGGTGTGGCCAATGCTCTATTTAGCCATCTATCAGAAAAGTTACCGATATCACGACTACAACGCGATTTGACAGACAGCACAGTGTTACGAAATATCGGAGTCCCATTTGCTCATACTTTAATAGCTTTGCAATCTTTAGAAAAAGGAATCGGTAAATTAATGGTCAATGAAGAAGCTATTAAAATCGACCTCAAAAATAATTGGGCAGTAGTAGCAGAAGCTATTCAAACCATTTTAAGACGTGAACATTATCCAGAGCCTTATGAAGCTTTGAAAGATTTAACACGAACTAATGAGCCCATTGATGAAAAGAGGATACATGATTTTATTAAGAAACTCGAGGTTTCAGAAAAGATTAAAAAAGAACTACTTGACATAACGCCCTTTAACTATACAGGAATTTGAAAATGAAAAATATAAAAATAGAGTTAAAAGACTCCCAACACCAGAAAACTGAATAAAAAACACAATTTTATATCATAGCTAAAAACTAATATCTAAAAAAATTAATCTATGGCGTCAGGATTTTTTGCACTTTTTGACGATATCGCAACACTCATGGACGATGTGGCTACCATGGGAAAAGTGGCTACCAAGAAAACTGCCGGAATTTTAGGAGATGACCTGGCTGTCAATGCCGAAAAAGCTACCGGTTTTGTTTCTTCTCGTGAGCTACCTGTAATTTGGGCCATCACCAAAGGTTCTTTTTTAAACAAAGTGATCATCTTACCAATCATCTTTCTTTTAAGTGCTTTTTTACCTCAAGCAGTCATTCCACTTTTAATGATTGGAGGAATGTACTTAGCTTTTGAAGGGGCCGAAAAAATATATGGGTATATTGTGCCACACCATCATGAATCTGTTCATTTAGAAACGAAGGAATTGACTAAGAACGATATTCTACAATTAGAAAAATCCAAAATTAGATCGGCTATTATAACTGATTTTATTTTGTCATTAGAGATTGTCATTATTGCATTGAGTACTGTTAATGACCAACCTATAAAAGTTCAGATACCTGTGTTGATTGTTATAGCAATTCTAACGACAATTGGAGTTTATGGTATTGTGGCATTGATCGTCCGTATGGATGATTTGGGTATTAAATTCATTAATATTGGTAAAAAAAGAAATAAAAATAGTTTACAAGGATTAGGTAGAATTTTAGTTGCTGCCTTACCTTGGGTAATTAAAGTTTTGAGCATCGTAGGTACATTGGCCATGTTGTTAGTTGCCGGTGGAATTTTTGTGCATCACGTGCATGCTATTCATGCATATTTCCATCATTGGCCTTCCCTTTTAGCGGAACTATTGGTCGGATTAGTCGTTGGAGGTTTGGTATTTATCATTGTAAAATCTCTATGGTGGATTAAGAAAATAATTTTTAATCAAAATTGAGAAAATCTAATTTACATAGAATTTTAAGTGCTATATTGGTATTTGTGTTTGTATTCCCAATGAGCGTAAAGTTAGGGCACATCTTTCACAAACACGATGAAATTCATTTGTGCAATGCTACAGGTACTGAAAAACACATACACAATAAGCATATTAATAATTGTGATTTTTTACACAAAAACCTGCTTCAAGATCAGGACTTACCGATTATAAAGGCTTTTATTGTAACAAAAGCCTTTCACCATCATTATCTTGTCAATAAAGTTCTTAATAAAATTGACACTTTTATACCGGGATTTTCGGGTAGGGCTCCACCATTAAGCTTTTAAAATTTCGGACTATAAAACTTATTATAAATTCAATTTTATTAGCAAAATGATCAAAAAAATTTTAGCTGTTATTTTTGTGTTATTTCTGGCACAAAATATTTCGGCACAATATACAATTAAAGGTCAAGTTTTTGACCAAAAATCAATGTCAGCCTTACCGAATGTAACTATTCTACAAGAAGGCAATCCAAAAAATGTCACTACAGATATTGATGGTAATTTTTCAGTTACAATCAATAAAATACCTGCTATTATCACTTTTCATTTAATGGGCTATATAGAACAGAAATTGGAAATAAACCAAAATGATCTCTCTACACCAATAAATATTTATCTACATGAAAAAATAATGCTTTTGGACGAAGTCATTTTATCTACCCCCTTTAATCAGCATCAATCAGAAAATGTTGTTAAAGTATCCTATAAAAGCTTGAACTCCATGCAAAATAAAGGCATCCAAAATCTCACCGAAGGCTTGGCACAGTTACCTGGTGTCAATCAAATGACAACCGGTGCCGGTATTGGCAAACCTGTGATCAGGGGATTAACAGGTAGTCGTGTATTGGTGTATAATCAAGGGGTACGAGTGGAGAATTTTCAATTTGGTGAAAAGCACGGTTTGGGCATTAATGATTCAGGTATAGAAAGTGTAGAAGTGATCAAAGGCCCCGCATCCCTACTCTACGGCTCTGATGCATTGGGAGGTGTCATCTACCTCACACCTGAAAAATATGCAAAACCAAGTGATTTTTCTGCCCGTTTGTCAGGGAAATGGTTCGGCAATACCCAAGGTTTTCAAACAAATATTGGGATTAAGAAATCCTTTGAAAAATTACAATTTTTAGCCGGAGCCAGTTTACAAAAACATGCGGACTATATGACTCCTGATGAGCTTCGTATAACAAATTCACGTTATAACGATCAAGATTTTAAAGCCGGTATTGGCTATCATACTAAAGAATGGCAAATAGATTTGCGTTACAATTATAATACTGCTCAAAACGGAATAGCTAAGGCCATTGATGAAAATGTACAAAATACATCTTATGAAGTAGTTGGATTACAGCAAGATCTGGATAACCACTTTGTGAGTATTAAAAATCATTTTAATATAAATCAATTTAAAATCAAGACAAACTTAGGGTATACAGCACACCATCGTATCTTAAAAACGCCAACAGGTGAAGAGCGTATAGGTATGGATCTTAACACAATTAATTACGATCTAAAACTATATTTACCCGAATGGGGAAAATCAAAAAGTATTGTTGGAGTGCAAGGTTTAATTCAAAACAATGAAAATTTTGGAACAGGCTATCTACTACCCGATGCTGCTATAAATGGCATTGGTTTTTTTGGCACCTTATTTCACGATTTTGATTTGTTAAGTTTACAAGCAGGTATTCGATATGATTTTAGAGATATAAAAACTTACGATATCGGCACTTTAGCAAGTACCAATTACCGACCGGGATTTGAAAAAGATTTGTCTAGCTTTTCCGGTTCATTAGGCCTTAAAAAACTATGGTCGGCCGGATTTACAACAAGACTTAATTTAGCCACCGGGTATCGCGCTCCAAACCTATCTGAGTTGGCATCCAAAGGTCAACATGAAGGTCGGATAGAAATTGGAAATCAAAACATTAACAATGAAACTAATTTACAAGCTGATATTGCTTTAGAGTACAGCCATAGCCATGTTGAGGTTTTTGCAAATGCCTTTTATAACCAAATTTATAATTATATCTTTTTAGCTCCTACCGGAAGTTTTCAAGATGATTTGGCAGTTTATCAATACGCTCAAGACAACGCCTATTTATATGGAGGTGAAGCAGGCATTCACCTACATCCACATCCGTTGGATTGGCTACATTTGGAGAGTAGTTTTGAATATGTCATTGGGAAAAAACAAGATGAAAGTTACCTTCCTTTGATTCCTGTACCTCAATGGGATAACTACCTCAGGATTAATTTTAACGATTATAAGCGCTTATCAAATATATTTTTTAACATTGGTATTGCCCATAGTTTTAAAGCAGATAAGATAAGTGACTTTGAGGAAGAACGCCCCGCCTATAGTCTGTTAAACAGTAGTATTGGTACAGCTTTTTATTTAAATGGTATAAAAGCACAAGTTCGTATTTCAGGTCACAATTTGTTAGACAAGAAATACATCAGTCACTTGTCTGTCCTTGGTGAAGAAGAGATTCCCAATATGGGTAGGAACTTGATGTTACAATTAAATTTTGAGTTTTAATAAATAATTGAAAATTTATAGGCTAAAACAAATTAATGTACATTTGTTTTAGCCTATAGTTTTTATATAATGTTTGATATTAATATATTAATTAAACAAATTCCTGAAATTGCTTACAGCCTTGAAGAAGCAGCTCTAAACATTTACGCTAAAGACCGTACTGAATTCTACTCACCCCATGCACAGATCATTTTGTTTCCCAAATCAACTGCCGAAGTACAGCAAATTGTCCAATTAGCCAATAAATATCAACTAAGTATCGTTCCTTCCGGTGGCAGAACAGGCCTTAGTGGTGGTGCTGTGGCCAAAAACGGGGAAATGGTGGTTTCATTGGAAAAAATGAATAAAATATTGTCATTTAACGATATTGACCAAACGCTTAAAGTACAAGCTGGTGTTATCACCGAAGAACTGCAGAATTTTGCCAAAGATAAAAGCTTATTTTATCCCGTTGATTTTGCCGCAAGAGGCTCCAGTCAGATAGGAGGAAATATAGCCACCAATGCAGGTGGCATCAAAGTAATTCGATATGGACTAACCAGAAATTGGGTGAAAGGAATCACTTTGGTAACGGGAACAGGGGAAATTCTCGATACCAACAACGATCTTACCAAAAATGCAACAGGTTACGATCTTCGGCATTTGATCATCGGTAGTGAAGGAACATTAGGTATTATTACTGAAGCTACCATACAATTGACAAAAGCTCCGGAACATATTCACGTTTTATTACTGGCTATCAATGAGATAAAAGATGCTTTATACATCCTTAGTATATTTCAAAGTCAAATAACACTATCCGCTTTCGAGTTCTTTTCACACAAAGCGCTTCAATATGTGATCCAAGAATCTGATATGGCCCTGCCTTTTAAAGAAAAAAGCGATTATTATGTATTACTGGAATTTGAAAATGTTTACAATCAGACACTAGATAGTATAGAAAGTATTATCAGCAATTTGTATGAAAATAAAGTAATACTAAACGATCTGATTGGTACTGATCAAAAAGAAAATCAACATATTTGGACCTATCGCGAGAATATTTCTGAATCAATAGCACGCTATACGCCATATAAAAACGATATATCGGTTCTAACGTCTAATATCCCGGATTTTATTGATGAAGCCAAACAATTATTAGCCTATCAATACCCTGATTTTGAAGTACTTTGGTATGGCCACATTGCAGATGGAAACATCCATATTAATATATTAAAACCGGATAATTATACGGTAACAGCTTTTAAAACCAAATGCGAACAAGTTAGTGAACTTTTGTTTACACTCATTAAAAAATACCGAGGTAGTATTTCTGCAGAACATGGCGTAGGACTCTTAAAAAGAAAATATCTTTCTTATTCCAAAAGTGAATTGGAAATCAGTTTGATGAAAGGGATTAAAAAAGTGTTTGATCCGAATGGAATTATGAATCCGGAAAAATTACTTCCATAAAAAAAGTCCCCAAAACTAAAGGCTTCAAGGACTTTATAATCAATAAGAAATTCTTGTTTTACTGCATTAAATCAAAACTTCTCTTGACAAACTCAGTCATATCCTTACCTTTCAAAAGGTTCTGAGAAAGCTTGGCCAAATCTAAAGCCTGATTTACATATTTCTGACGGTTCTTTTTGGCTTTCAATATTTTTTCCATCAATGGATGGTTGGTATTAACAACCAAATTATAAGCATCCGGTAGATTTCCCATACCCATCAAACCACCTCCAGTTTGGCTCATCTCTTTGTATCTACGCATAAATTCCGGTTGGGTGATAATAAAAGGATTTTGATCAGAATCCAGGTCTTCCATTTGTAAAGTATAGGTTTCTGCTGGAACTACTTCTTTGATGATACCTTCTAATTTTTGTTTTTCTTCTTCAGTCAATTTAGCAATATTGGTGTCGTCTTTCTTGATCAAATTATCAATAAAATCAGCATCTACACGAGCAAATTTAACTTTTTCGTCTCCAGATTCCAATTTTTGAATTAGATGTGAAACAATAGGCGAATCCAACATCAATACTTCATAACCTTTGGCTTGAGCTGTTTCTATATAGGCATGTTGCTTATCTTTATCAGAAGCATAAAGTAAGATCAAATTTCCTTCTTTATCGGTTTGTAAATCTTTAGTTTTCTCTTTCAACTCCGCATAAGTGAAATACTTATTATCTACCGTTGGATATAGGGCAAACTTTTGTGCTTTGTCAAAGAATTTCTCCTCAGAAAGCATACCATATTCAATGATTATCTTTATATCTTCCCATTTTGATTCAAAATCTTCCCGGTTGTCTTTGAATAATTTGTTAAGCTTATCTGCCACTTTTTTGGTAATATACCCTGTGATCTTTTTTACCGCTCCATCAGACTGTAAATAACTTCTGGATACATTTAAAGGAATATCAGGTGAATCGATGACACCACGTAACAATTGTAAAAAATCAGGTACAATACCTTCTACATTATCAGTTACAAACACCTGATTTTGATAAAGTTGTATTCTATCTTTTTGGATGTCGATGTTTTTTGTAATTCTTGGAAAGAACAATATCCCTGTCAAATGAAAAGGATAATCTACATTCAAATGAATATGGAATAGTGGCTCCTCGAATTGCATAGGGTATAATTCCCTGTAAAAATCTTTATAGTCCTGGTCCTCTAAATCAGCTGGCTTTTTGGTCCATGCAGGCTTGGGATTATTGATGATATTATCAACTTCCTTTTTAAGTTCTTTCTTGTCATCTCCCTCTCCTACCCATTCGCTTTCTTCACGTAGGCCAAACTTGATAGGAATAGGCATAAATCGATTGTACTTGGTCAAGAGGCCTTCGATTCTCTCTTTTTCTAAAAATTCTTTTTCATCCTTAGAAATATGAAGTATGATTTCTGTCCCACGCTCTTTTTTTTCTATTGGCTCAATTAGATATTCAGGGCTTCCGTCACATTCCCAACGGACTGCCTGACTACCTTCCTGATAGGATTTTGTCAGAATTTCCACATTATCAGCTACCATAAATGAGGAATAAAAACCTAAACCAAAGTGACCGATAATACCGGGATCATCTATTTTATCTTTATATTTATCTAGAAATTCTTCAGCGCCAGAAAAAGCAATTTCATTGATATATTTTTTAATTTCTTCTTCCGTCATACCAATCCCCTGATCAATAATATGAAGTGTTTTTTTCTTTTTGTCAATTTTTACTTCTATTTGAGGAGTTCCATACTCTCCTTTAGCTTCCCCAATACTGAATAAGTGTTTTAGTTTTAGCGTGGCGTCTGTTGCATTGGATATCAATTCTCTTAAGAATATCTCATGGTCAGAGTACAAAAACTTTTTAATAATGGGAAAGATATTTTCCGTTGAAATATTAATACTTCCTTTTGACATTTTTTATGATTTACGTTAAAGTTCGGTTTAATTATACAAGCTTTCTGTTTTCAAATAAAATACCAAAACTACAACAATGACATTCTGACATATTTTTTATGCCTTACATATTATTCATAGCATTATTTTACTATATTTGAAAGCCTTTTTATAATACCAAAGGGAATAAATATTTAGGCTAAAGATTGTGTGTAAGAAAAATTTCAAAGATTAAGTCAAAAAACGTAGGTATAGCCTAAGTTATGACGAGGCTTTTTGGTGATAATATTTGGAATTTTTATAATAAGATTGGACTAAATATTTGTTGCTTTTGGTATAAGATAACTGCCCTTGAAAATATCACTTTCAAGAGTTTAAAATATTAATATTTTTATATGTATACTTCAAAAATTTCAGGTTTAGGTGTTTATGTACCAGATAATGTAGTAACCAATGAGGACCTGTCTAAAATGATGGACACGTCAGATGAATGGATTCAGGAACGAACAGGAATTAAAGAGCGTAGATGGATAAAACCTGACAGTGGTGATACAGCATCGAGCATGGGAGCTAAAGCTGCAGAAAAAGCTATAGCTAATGCGGGCATTGATAAAAAAGATATAGATCTTATTATATTTGCTACATTAAGCCCCGATTACTATTTTCCCGGTGGTGGTGTCTTAGTACAAAAATTATTAGGTTTAGACACTGTAGGGGCTTTAGATATTCGTAATCAATGTACAGGATTTGTTTACGGGCTTTCTGTTGCAGACCAATTTGTTAAAACAGGTATGTATAAAAATGTGCTTGTTGTAGGTGGAGAGTTACATTCAAAAGGTTTAGACAAAACCACCCGAGGCCGTACAGTTGCTGTATTATTTGGAGATGGTGCCGGAGCGGCTGTTGTGTCTCGTAGTGACGACCAAAATCGTGGTATTCTATCCACACACTTACACTCACAGGGTGAATATGCCGAAGCACTTACTGTAAAACACCCTTCTATGACTAAGTGGGTTCCTGAAGTTGTAGCTGATCTTGACAACCTGACTTATTATCCCTTTATGGATGGACAGCTTGTTTTTAAACACGCTATAGTTCGTTTTTCTGAAGCTATACAAGAAGGTTTGCAAGCAAATAATTTGACACGTGAGGATATAGATATGTTTATCCCTCATCAGGCAAACCTCAGAATTTCACAATACGTTCAGAAAAAATTTGGCTTATCTGAAAATCAAATACATAACAATATTCAAAAATATGGTAATACTACAGCAGCCTCTATTCCATTGGCACTTACAGAAGCTGTTGAGCTTGGTAAAATCAAAAAAGGTGATTTGGTAGTGATTGCTGCTTTTGGCAGTGGATTTACTTGGGGAAGTGTGGTTATGCGTTGGTAATTTTTTGTTTTAACAAATATTAGTTTCATCAATTTAATTATTTTCGCATCAAAATAAATTAGATGCATTATATAAGCTTAATTATAATTACTGCAAATGTGCTCATTTCTTTAAAAGGATTTAATGATCTGCAGTTTTTTAATAAATATAAATTTCAGATAGCAGGACTGCAAAATAAAGAGTATGTCCGTTTTCTGTCTTCTGGGTTTTTACATGTTGATATTACACATCTGTTATTCAATATGTTAACCCTTTACTTTTTTGCTGATGTTGTTTTACAAACATTAGGAATACCTGCATTTATCATAATCTATTTTGTCAGTTTATTAGTTGGTAATATCTGGACTTTCTTATACCATAAAAACGAATTGTCTTATAGTGCAGTGGGGGCATCAGGAGCTGTTTCCGGTATTGTATTTTCCGCTATCCTACTTTATCCTGATATGAGTTTATATATAATGTTCATACCCATTCCCATACCAGCATATATCGTTGGTATTGCCTATTTGGCTTATTCACTATTTGGTATGAAAAACAGATTAGGGAATATTGGTCATTCAGCCCACCTGGGTGGTGCTATAGCAGGACTGCTTATTCCTATTATTTTAGCACCTTCTTTGCTTGAAACACGCAAATATACTTTATTACTACTCGCTATACCTATCATATTATTTCTTATTTACAATAAACTCAAATCCAATTGATTGTAGTTAAGCAAATTAGTTTTTTAGATACTTATCCATTAAGAATTCAAGTATTGAGAAATGGGATTGCAGAAAACTACCAATTTGCTGAAGATCAGAATGGTGATACATATCATTTCGGTGCTTTTCAAAACAAAAAGCTAGTGGGTATAGCCACATTAATTAAAAATATATATAATCATCAACCTCAAATTATTGCTTATCAATTAAGAGGAATGGCTGTAGAAGAAAACCTACAAGATTCTGGAATTGGTACTTTAATTTTAAAGTATATTGATGAGTTTTTGTCTAATAATGACATTGACTTGGTTTGGTGTAATGCACGAATAAAAGCCATTGATTTTTACAAGAAAATGGGATATGCTACTAAAGGTGATCCATTTGATATACCTAAAATAGGCTTACACTTTATAATGTATAAAGAATTGTAATTAAAACGCAATGCTGCTAGTACTATATTATCATTTAAGCTAATTGCATTCCAACTATCTTTTACATTGTGAAACTTTTTCACTAAGAATTTATTATAAGAGAGTACTTGTAAAGAAATACATATGCTTGTATACTAAAACTAGTTCATTATGTTTATAAAAGAAAAGTGTTGACCTATCTGTCCAACTGCGAGACAGGCTGTCCTATTTTAGGGAATATCAATGTAGCACCATAGTTATGTCGGATAGCAAAAAAAAAAGCACCTGTTATTAAAAACAAGTGCTTTTATAAAAAAGCAAGGCGGTGACCTACTCTCCCACGGATGCAGTACCATCGGCGCTGGTAGGCTTAACTTCTCTGTTCGGGATGGGAAGAGGTGAGCCCT
>JANTFO010000028.1 GCA_024763365.1 Flavobacteriaceae bacterium | reverse complement strand
ATATCTAATAATTTAGCTACTTCAAGCGTATCTGACTCTGCAAGTAAGGCATTGATTTCATCAATTTTTTCATACAAAAGAGTGGCACTTCCAAAGTTTGTTTTTACAATCATCTCAGATTCATATACAGGAGGTGAAGTATAATCTTTATATAATCCGTAGACTATTCCAATCAAAGTAACAATACCAATAGGAATAATATTCCTCCTTATAAAAAGCAGAAATAATATAAAGTAATGATAAATTGCTGCAAAGAAATTTCCTATTGCTCTAAATAGGTTTTTAAACATATTTCCTATTTGCTGAAAGAGGTTTCCCAAATCTATTTCTTCTTCTTGTAAAGGTGGTTTCTTGGTTGTCATAAGTAGTTATTTATGAAAATATTTGGTTAAGTATTTTTTCTGTGATTGTATAAGTGGGTTTCACACCTTTGGTGCCTAAACCCCCCGATGCTAAAGTGCTGCCGGTTTTTAAAGGATTATCTGAAGCGTAGTAGGCATATCTTACTTGTACACTTCTAGGAATATTACCTCTAATCTTTGAAGCGGCTTGTATGGCTTTTTGATAGTGTGCTCCTTCCATTTCTAAACCTATTACACGCCAAGTAGAGGTTTGAAAAAATTCCAAAATATCTTTATTCTGTAGGGATGTGCCCAGTACAGAAACCATGGTTCCTTTGCTCACATTCAGATCTGTATCAGCAAAATCACGTCTTCTCAATTGATTTTTAAACGGATAATTATCTGCTGTACCTTCAAAAATATGTGCGGTGGGTAACATGATATCTCCTTTATTACCTTCTAAAATACCAGCTTTTCCCATGATAGAAATTGAGGCAACCGGCATACTGATCAATTCTTCTCCGTGTTTGTAGGGTTTTAACAACTCATCCATGGTTTCATAAGCTTGTTCACCAAAGGCGTAGTCCATAACTATTAGAACCGGTTTCTCCGAAATGGTTGCCTCAGATTGAATTGAAGTGGTAGGTAATTTATGGGTGTCAATGACCTGAACATTGATGTTAGTGCCAGAGGTGTCTTTTATATAATATAAACCGTTTTTTGCGGCAAATTCTTTAACAGCTTTTCTCAAATCCTCATTGTCATCATCACTTAAGAGATGATACAAGGCAAATGGGTCATTTCTTTTAGCTTGTTTCGGTAAAGCCGAAGGAGCATACAAGGTGTTCATCACCGAGTGCATATTGGCACTGATGATATGTATAGGACGTTCGATCAAGTCATTTTCAAATAATACTTTTTTAATTTGCTTTGCCCATATCTCACCATATACATGATGGCCTATACTATCTCTTAAAAGCGGTGAGAATTTGATGGTTCGTTTTTTACTTTCTTCAGTCACTTCGTCAATGGCTAATTTACCTAACCAATAGATCATTTGTGGAAAGCGACTAAGTCCTTCTTCTGTTTGAAATTTACTAAATGCATTTTTTACTGCGGTGTAGGACTGGCCTAAAATACTGGAGAGATGTACGATCAATACTTCATTTTCTTTTTCGGAAAGTTGCCGGTTGTGTATGACAATATCTTCTAATAATTGCCATTCGTACAGGCTTTGTTGATCTTTTTGGAGCCAAACCCTGTCTTTAATTATATGTGATTCAATAAAAAGGAAAGTAAGGTGTGTTAATATATCATAAATCTCAGATCGGCCCCTTGTGATCTCAATATTCATTTGGTTGGCATCTATTCGGTAGCAATTTCGCCTCCTTTTTTTAGGTATAATTACCGGAAAATTGCTACTTCTATAGCCTTCATCAGCTGTTAAATTGATATAAGCACATTCTTCAATCCCCTCCGGTAAACGTTCCATGACGTAAATTAAACCTTGTAAGTCTACTTGATCTCCACTTAAATTTCCATAAATTTCAGGACTTAAAGACATCAAAGATGTACGTAAAGTTTCACCGGAAGCACCCATAGGTTTATAGTAACCACGGCTAAATAAATGACGCATAGCGATATACATACGCTCTATAGCATTGGTAGATTGTTGGGCTCTGGTTCTATCTTTAAGCTGGTTTTTTGAAATCATCTGTTTTTAAAAAAGTGTGGCAAATTTACGTTTTTTATACTAATTGATTACTGATTTCTTTTACTTTAGAATTCTCTCATATTTAGACTCTTTTTGCAATAATTCAGTAGCCTCAACGATTGCAGGGTCAAAATGTAATTTGTTTTCATAGGCACCTTCACGATAGTAATATCGCTTGAGAATTTCTTCATTGAGTTCGTATATTATTTCATTTTTATTGAGTTCCAATCTGTTGATTTTATGTGCTAAAATTTTCGATTTAAAAAGCTCATATTCCTGGTGTAAATTTTCATCAATATCTTCACTATCACTTTTTTTCAAGGCTTTTTCAAAGCCTTTTTCAAGTCGGGTTTCAAAGTCCTCATCGTGTAATTTGAGATATTGCATCAAATCATCAAAAACGGCTTTGTCAACTTGAAATTGGTCCGGAGCGGCTATTTCGGGATGTGCATAATAGTAGGTTGTTACAAAATTGAAAAAAGCTTCTGAAGCAAAGAGTTGTTTAGTCAGATCCAATGTTTTAGGCTTGTCAATTTCCACATCCGGCATGATTCCTCCCCCGTCATAAACTTTACGTCCGTTTTTGGTTTTGAATGTGTTTACTTTCCCATCAGAGAATTTAGGCACTTCGCCTTCTTCATCTCTATTGGCATAATCTAACTCTTGAATACAACGACCGCTGGGAGTATAGTATTTTGAAATTGTTAATTTCATTTGTGTGCCATAAGCCAATTTTCGATAGCGTTGAACCAATCCTTTTCCATAGGATCTTTCTCCCATGATGACTGCCCTGTCATAGTCTTGTAAAGAACCGGATACTATTTCAGAGGCAGACGCAGACCGTCCATTAATCAGTACAACCATAGGTAGGTCAGGTTCAATGGGTTCGTTTTTGGTTTTATAAGTATTACTCCATTTTTTTACTTTTGATTTTGTGGTAACAACAGTCTTATCTTTAGGAATAAACATATTAGTTATTTGGATGGCTTGGTTTAATAAGCCTCCAGGATTGTTGCGGAGATCAAAAACTAATTTTTTCATCCCTCTTTCATTGAGGTCACCAATGGCTTTTTTTATCTCAATGCTGGCTTTTTTGTTGAATTTCACAAAAGAAATATAACCTGTTTCGGCATCTATCATATCATAATAAGGGACAGGATTGATGTCTATTTTGGAGCGTTCTACACTGATATTTAGTCTTTTACCTTGTCTTAGGACAACTAAATTTACTTCAGTACCGGGGGTTCCCCTAAGTAAATTGCCCACAGTTTCACTTTTATTTTCTTGGAGTAAAATATTGTCTATTTGTAATATTTCATCTCCGGCTTTTAAACCGGCTATCGCTGCAGGAGAATCTTTGTAGGGTTCTACTATAAATAGTCGTTTGTCTCGGTATCTGGTATGTGCCCCAATTCCTGCATATTCACCGGATCGTTTGATGCGTACATCTTCAATACCCTGCTCATCGTAAAAAACGGTATAGGGATCTAGAATACTCAACATACTTTTCATAGCTTTTTCATTGAGTTCAGCCGGATTTATTTCGTCTATATAATACATATCCAATTGCTTGAATACTTCTCCATAGATCTCTAATTGCTTAGCAATTTCAAAAAAATCTGATTTGAATGAGGCAAAAACAATTATTAAGAGCCCTAAAAAACTTATGCTGATATATTTTTTAATTCTTTTCACTTGTTTTAATTCTGTTTATTAAGATTTTAAGCTGCTTTTTCTTTTAAGGTATTTTTTTCGTAAGAAAATGAAAAGCAAGGTGCCTACCAATATAAAAGGCCAAATATAAGCCAATGCTATAATAAAATCGCCAATAGCAGTAACACCACCTTTAATCCCACGCCATAGCCTGTTGAGATAGGTTTGCGAAGGTGCTTTTTGCGCTTCTACCATTTTATAAAAATCGATATGTAGTGTACTCATAGACACTCTATTTTGAAGAAACTTTAATCTGCCTTGTTGGGCTTCAATTTCTTCACGAATATTGGCAATTTGTCTTTCAATTTCCAGCATATCCTTTACTGTTGTTGCTTTTGACAATAATTGCAAGTAGCGTTCTTCCAATTTTTGTTTAGCCAATAAACGTGCTTCAATATCAACAAACTCTTCGGTAACATCTTGTAAAACAATCTCTCTCCTGTCCAATGAATGAGCTGCTTCAATGATGCTATCTACAAAAGGCTGAAAATTTACTGAAGGTATCCGTATGGTCATACTTCTGTATATACGGTCATATTCTTTCCGGGTATTGTCATGTTGAATAATACCTTTGTGGTTATTAACCCATCTTTTGATATTATTATAAGTTTCTGAAACAGATTTAGTTTCAAAGGTAAAATACCCCGTTTTTATGATTTTTTGTTTAAAATCGTTTTGTGCGTCAGTAGACTTAGCCTCTTTATTTTGAGAAGGAGTTGGGCTTAAATCATACATTGAGATTTCTTCTTCGGGACCTATATAACCCAAATCAACACTTTTATTAGAGGTGTTGCATCCTAAGGTGATAATTGCTAAAACAAAAAAACTTAAAGTAATTTTTTTCATGTGTTTATTATTCTATTAAATCATTAAAGGTCATAAGTAGATTCTTCATTTTACTTTCCACAGCAACATATTTTGGCAAATCATTACTCATATATATAAACATCAGGATATACTTTTTATTATTAGCCGGGTTTTGGTATGTGAACAAGTCTTTTTTATGCAGCCTATAAGCTTCACGCATCAATCTTTTGATACGGTTTCTGTCAATTGCTTTTTTATGATACCTTTTTGGAGCAGAAAAACCTACTTGAATAGGATAATCAGAATCATGATCTATGTCCAAATAAAGTAAGTGTATCGGAAAAGATTTCAGCCTTTTTCCTTTCTCAAAAAGCAGCTTGATAAGTTTACGGCTTTTTAGCCTTTCTCCTTTTTTAAAAGTATTGCTCATAAAAAAAATCAATAGGACGAAGGCTGTCAATAAGTCTAAAACCAGCCGCGTTTGTTCACTTGATAGGTTTCTATAAACTCCTCATCGGATTTGGTTAGGTAGATAATACCTTCTATCAATCCTACAATACCTGATACACCTGCTAAAAAACCAAAAGATAACAGTGAAACGAGCAGCATGATCACACCTTCTTTGGTGTAACCCAGTACAAATTTGTGAACACCTAAAGCCCCAAATAGAATACCCAAAATACCGGCTAAAACTTTTTTATTCTCTTGAGGATTTATCAATTCAGATTTGTTGTCGTCAATTACTTCCATGATATAAAATTTAATGTGATGAGCAAAGTTACAGATTTTTTTATTGTGAATAGTTAGCAGTCAGAAAAGGGAAGTCGGAAGTCGGGAGTATCACCCTGTCTGCAGGTTACTTAGGTTATCACTTTAGTAACTGCTTACAGACAGGGATTAAGTCTTAGTGATTCAATTTTAAAAATCTTATATGGACTTAGATGACTTATCTGTTTCATATAATTTTTTAACCATATGATAAACCCGTCTGACCTACGAGGTAGGTATGTTCAAAAACGCATATCTTTGCGGATGATGAGAAAACTAAAAAATCACGAATTAGAGCGCAAAAGTATCCCGGAATTTAAAGAAGCGGATAAAACACCTTTAATCGTTATTTTAGATAATATCCGGAGTTTGAATAATGTGGGGTCCGTTTTTAGAACAGCCGATGCTTTTTTAATCCAAAAGATCTATTTATGCGGTATCACGGCTACACCACCACATAAAGATATTCAAAAAACCGCCTTGGGAGCCACAGCATCCGTTGATTGGGAATATGTAGAAGATATCCTGATACTTATAGAAAAATTAAAAAAAGATAGGGTGAAAGTAATCAGTATTGAACAAGCTGAAAAAGCTCAGTTTTTAGATTCTTTTGCTCCCGATAAGAATCAAACCTATGCTGTAGTTTTTGGCAATGAGGTAAAGGGAGTAGCACAAGAAGTGGTGGATCAATCCGATGCATGTTTAGAAATACCACAGTTTGGGACTAAACATTCGTTAAATATCTCCGTTAGTGTGGGGGTGGTGCTATGGGATTTATTTGTCAAACTTAAAAATTTATAAAGCTGGAAGACGGGAACCGGAAGTCCTAATCTTTCTTAACTTCTTAAGGATTATTTTTAAATTAAGTTTTTCAGCATTGGAGCTTAGCCATAGTTTTTGATTTTAACGATTAATGACAATTAATATGCTCTTATTCCTACTTCACTGGACAGGTGGGGGACTTATATGGTTTATAAAATATATCTTTGCCGGAAATGAAACCACCATGTATAATTCTCTTTACACACAGAGATGTGATTATGGTGGTTCTCCCAAAATCTATTCGGGATTACCTATAAAAAAACAGAATAATAAACACATGAAAGTATGAAACATAAAGCCGGATTTGTAAACATCATTGGGAATCCCAATGTGGGAAAATCTACTTTGATGAATGCTTTGGTGGGTGAGCGACTATCGATCATTACGAAAAAAGCTCAAACTACAAGGCACAGAATTTTGGGTATCGTCAATGAGGCAAATTATCAAATCATTTTTTCAGATACACCCGGTGTTATAAAACCTGCCTATGAATTGCAGGAATCTATGATGCAGTTTGTCAAATCGGCCATTGACGATGCGGATATTTTGATCTATATGGTGGAAGTGGGTGAGAAAGAACTAAAAGATGTACAATTTTTCAATAAAATAAACCGTGCTGAAATTCCGGTTTTACTATTACTGAATAAAATCGATACTTCAGAACAAGACATTGTCAAAGAGCAGATAGCCTATTGGCAGGAAAAGTTGCCAAGAGCAGAAATATTTCCAATTTCGGCCTTGGAAAATTTTAATATCGAACCAATTTATAATCGTATTGTTGAATTATTGCCGGAATCACCGGCATTTTTTCCCAAAGACCAACTGACCGATAAAAGTGAACGTTTTTTTGTCAATGAGAGCATTCGTGAAAAGATATTAATGCATTTTAAAAAAGAAGTGCCGTATTCTGTAGAAGTAGATACTCAGGAGTTTAAGGAAACAGATAAGATCATCAATATACGTTCGGTTATCATGGTAGAAAGGGATACGCAAAAAGGTATATTAATAGGGCATAAAGGTCAGGCACTTAAACGCGTGGGTAGTGAAGCCCGTAAAGACCTTGAAAAATTTTTTAACAAAAAAGTTTATTTAGAACTCTATGTCAAAGTAAACAAAGATTGGCGTAAAAATGACCGGGAGCTAAAAAGGTTTGGGTATCAGTAGATTTATTGTTTTTAAAATTGTTTTGGAATATCTTGGCTTTCGTGGAGCACTCTGACAATTCTAATATGCTTTTTACCAATTAATGGATTTTTGACTAATTGAAAAAATAGTTTTTCCAACTCTGTCAAGTTTAAATTTGCCTAATTAATCCCAAATTCTTTAAAAGTATATTCAAAAATTAAAACAATATCATTGTCTGCTTTTTCAGAAAGAACATAGCCTGTTAAAGAATTCATAGAGACTTATTCTTTTCTGTTAGAATATCTTGAATATTTCTCTGGCTATTAGGGCTTTGCCATCTTTTCTCAATTTTTTGTTTTAATTCCAGAATTAATTTTTCACGGTAAATTTGATGTAATCGTAATGCATCTCTTACCAATTCACTAGCATTTTGAAAATCACCTGTCTCAATTTGATGGGCAATATAAGCCTCCTGTTTTTTGGTTAAACTAATATTCATGTCTAATAATGTAAATATAGACAAAAACTTAAAGAATTTATTTCATTCCACGTTCAGCCTGAATGGCCTCATAAGCTTTTTGAATACGCTTGAATTTTTCCTCAGCGCCCTTCTGATGTTCTTTACCCAGATGTTGTACTTTATCGGGGTGGTATTTTTTGGCCATTTTACGGTAGGCTTTTTTCACCTCATTATCTGTAGCATGCTTGGTGATCTCCAATATTTTATAATTCGCATCAGAGGAATCATAGAACATAGCTTTGATAGATTGGTAATCTGCTGTACTGATTCCTAAATAAGATGCAATCTGGCTAATTTTTAGTTCTTCCAATTCATTTACATAACCATCGGCTTTGGCAATATTAAACAGAAAATGTAGAAGTTGGAGACGAGAAGGATGATCCATATACTGCCTTATCTGTAAGGCTACCTGACGTGTAGAGATCTTATCTTTTCTGATAATCTCTTTAAAAAGCTGAAAAGCATTATGGGCTCTGGTTTCTCCATAAAGTGCCTTAAACTGCTTGCGTACATATTCTAGTTCACGCGCATCTGATTTTCCATCTGCTTTAATGACAATGGCTGATAAAATAAGCAAAGATACTTCAAAATCACCCGCCCGGGTAGGTTGTTTTTGTCTCCTTGATGTTGTCTTTACTTCAATTGGTTCAAACTTAACACCGTCAATCACACTACCTAAAACAAAACCTAAAATACCACCTATAGGGCCTGCGAAAGACCAACCTAAAGTTGCCCCGATCCATTTTGCAAAATTTGCCATATTGCTCTTTATTTTGAACTTCAAATGTAGGCTTTTTTATATTTTAGCCTGATGGACAAACAGGAAATTATCAATAGCACTGAAGCTTATGTGAAAGAGGTATTACAAAATGCCGAAAAAGGTCACGATTGGTTTCATATAGAACGTGTATGGCATAATGCTAAAAATATTTTAAATCACGAAAATGCGAATGCTTTTATTGTACAAATAGCAGTTTTATTACACGATATTGCTGATTCAAAATTCTATGATGGTGACGAGGAGGTTGCCCCTAAAATAGTTCGTGATTTTCTAAGAAGTCATCAAATAGATCAGCAAATTATAGACATAATCATTGATATTATCAAGTACATGTCATTTAAAAATTCATTGGATGAAAATACTGTAAATCATCCAATTACGCATACTATTGAATTTAAAGTTGTACAAGATGCTGACCGTTTAGATGCAATAGGCGCCATAGGTATTGCCAGAGCTTTTCAATATGGGGGTTTTAAAAATAGACTTATTTATGACCCTGATCAAAAACCAAACTTAAGACAATCAAAAGAGGCTTATAAAAAATCTAAAGCCCCTACGATCAATCATTTTTATGAGAAACTATTGCTTTTAAAAGATAAAATGAATACACAGACAGCCAAACAAATGGCAGAAGAAAGACATGCATTCATGCTGAATTTTTTACAACAATTTTTTAAGGAAACGAATTATTAAATTACAATCATTACTATTATCCTGAATAGGCTACTGATAAACGAATTAAAGACTATCGTTTACCAACCATATCCGCTTTCGCAGGGAACTAAAGACAAAATTACCCACCGGAGCGTAGCGTAGGCGGGCACCTAAAAATTACTTCAGTTTTTTCTTAATGGCTACTTCTTGGTAGGCTTCGATAATATCTTCTTCATTTAAGTCATTAAAGTTTTTAATCTGCAACCCACAATCATAACCTTTGGCCACCTCTTTCACATCGTCTTTAAAACGTTTTAAGGAATCTAAAACGCCCGAATGAATAACGATACCTTCTCTGATTACACGTATTTTTGACTTACGGAAGATTTTACCTTGAGTTACCATGCAACCTGCAATAGTTCCTACTTTTGATATTTTATAAAGTTGACGAACTTCTGCATTTCCGGTTACTTCTTCTATCATTTCCGGAGACAGCATGCCTTCCATGGCATCTTTGATATCATTGATAACATCATAAATAATAGAATAGGTTCGGATATCAATTTCCTCTTTTTCTGCAATAGTTTTAGCCGTTCCTGCAGGCCTTACATTAAATCCTATAATGATCGCATCAGAAGCGGAAGCCAATAACACATCAGATTCAGTGATGGCACCTACTCCTTTGTGTAATATATTGACTTGTATTTCATCAGTTGTCAGTTTTTGTAAGGATCCTGAAAGAGCTTCTACGGAACCGTCTACATCACCCTTCAATATAATATTTAGTTCTTTGAACTCCCCTAAAGCAATACGGCGTCCTATTTCATCAAGTGTAATATGACGTTGTGTACGAACAGATTGTTCTCTCTGCAATTGAGAACGTTTAGCAGCAATTTGCTTGGCTTCACGTTCATCAACAAAAACAGAGAACTTATCTCCGGCTTGTGGTGCGCCATCCAATCCTAAAATAGAAACTGGAGTGGAAGGTCCGGCATTTTCTATTGTTTTGCTACGTTCGTCAAACATAGCTTTCACTTTACCGCTATAACTTCCGGCTAAAATATAATCTCCAATATGTAAAGTACCTGCTTCTACTAATAAGGTGGTAACATAACCTCTACCTTTGTCTAATTGCGCTTCGATTACTGTTCCTAAAGCTTCTTTATTCGGGTTGGCTTTAAGTTCCAGCAGTTCAGCTTCAAGTAATACTTTTTCGAGTAATTCATCAACACCTTGACCACTTTTGGCGGAAAGATCTTGTGATTGAATTTTTCCTCCCCAATCCTCTACCAACAAATTCATTTTAGATAGTTCTTCTTTAATTTTATCGGGATTGGCTGTTGGTTTATCTACTTTGTTGATCGCAAAAATAATGGGCACACCGGCAGCTTGTGCATGACTGATGGCCTCTTTGGTTTGTGGCATCACAGCATCATCAGCGGCGATAACAATTACCACGATATCTGTTACTTGAGCACCGCGAGCACGCATAGCAGTAAAGGCTTCGTGGCCGGGTGTATCTAGGAAAGTAACTTTTTCTCCGTTTTTCAAAGTCACACTATAAGCCCCAATATGCTGTGTGATCCCACCGGCTTCACCTGCTATGACGTTAGTGTCACGTATATAATCCAGCAAGGAAGTTTTACCGTGGTCTACGTGTCCCATAATCGTTACAATAGGTGCACGAGATTCCAGATCTTCAGGTTTATCTTCTTTTTCCTGGATAGCATCTTCTACATCGGTGTCTACAAATTCTACGGTATAACCAAATTCATCGGCGAGAATGGTCATAGTTTCTGCATCCAAACGTTGGTTCATAGTCACCATCATACCCAATGTCATACAGGCTGAGATCACTTCAGTAACAGATTTGTCCATCATAGAGGCTAACTCATTGGCAGTAACAAATTCGGTTACCTTGAGTACTGAGCTTTCTGCTTCTTTTTGTTCCAGTTCTTTTTCTGTCAGTTCACGATGCAATTCTCTTTTCTGCTTACGGTATTTGACAGCTTGAGATTTTTTGGACTTACCTTGTAGTTTTTCTAGGGTTTCTTGAATTTGTTTTTTGACTTCTTCATCCGTAGGTTCTGCTTTTACAAACTTCTTACGAGAACTGGTGCTTTTCGATTTATTTGAAGAACTGAATTTGTTGAAATCCTCTTTTTTGCGAATTCTTCTTCTACGCTTTTTAGTGGGTTTTTCTTCTTTGTTTTCCGTTTCTTTTTTCTTTTTTTCTTTTTTAGGTTTTTCAAATTTGGAGAGGTCTATGGTTTCTCCTGTTTTTTTAGGTCCGGATAATTTTTGATATTCAGTCTTAATCAATTGGGGTTCTTTCTCTTCAACAATCTTTTCTGCAACCTGTTTTTCCTCTTTTTTGGGTTTTACAGGTTTCTTTTTAACTTCTTTTTCTTTGACCTCTTTTTTGACCTCTTTCTTTTCAAGCGGTTTTTCTACAACTACTACCTCTTTTTTGACCTCTTTCTTTTCAAGCGGTTTTTCTACAACTGCTACCTCTTTTTTGACTTTTATTTCTTTTTCAATTTTTCCGACAACTTTAATCTCAGGTTTTTCTGCTTCTGCCTTTATTACTTTTTTACGTTCTTCCTCCTCTTTCTGTAGTTTTTCCAGTTTATCTTTTTCTTGTTCTTGACGGATGGCTTCCAGTTCTTTTTTCTTTTCTTCGCTTACTTCATCAATTTCTTCTTTACGCTCACGGTCATCCTGAAAAGCATCACAAAGTGTATTGTACTGCTCTTCCGATAATTTTGTGGTAGGCCGAGCATCCACTTCAAAACCATGCGAATTGAGATGTTCGACAGCTCTTTCGAGTGAAATATTTAACTCTTTTAATACTTTATTTAGACGTAATACTTTTGCCATATTGTCTTTTCTTGTTTGTCTTTAGTCTTACTTTTTCTTTTGTATATGCTTAATTTTCAAATTCCTCTTTTAGGATACGTTGTACTTCGATAATAGTTTCTTCTTCGAGATCTGTTCTGTTAACAAGGTCAATGATACTCTGGTCTAGCACGCTTTTAGCAGTGTCATAACCTACGCGCTTAAGTTCTTTGATGATCCATGGTTCTATTTCATCTGCAAATTCTGTTAATTCTACATCTTCATCATCTACACCTTCACGTTGAACGTCTAACTCATAACCTGTTAATTGGCTGGCCAATTTGATGTTTACGCCTCCTTTTCCGATCGCTTTTGACACTTCTTCGGGTTTTAGAAAAACATCTACACGACCTTTCTTTCCATCTTGTCGGTTTTCTTCAGGGTGTATTTTGACAGAAACAACACTAGCCGGACTCAAGGCTCTCTGGATAAAAAGATTTTCGTTTTTAGTATAGTTAATTACGTCAATGTTTTCATTGCCTAATTCTCTAACTATACCGTGGATTCTGGAACCTTTCATTCCAACACAAGCACCAACAGGGTCGATCCTTTCGTCGTATGAATCAACAGCGATTTTAGCTTTTTCACCGGGAATACGGGCTACACTTTCAATGGTTATCAGACCTTCAAATACCTCTGGAATCTCTTGCTCAAATAATTTTACCAAAAATTTTGGGTCTGTTCTAGAAAGTACAATGTTTGGTTTATTTCCACGTAGCTCTACCGATTTGATAATTCCTCGGATAGAATCTCCTTTTCTGTAGAAATCTGATTTTATTTGTTCACTCTTAGGTAGCATGATTTCATTTCCTTCATCGTCAAGAAGTACCACAACGTTATGTCTTATGTGATGTATCTCTGCAGTGAAAATTTCACCTTCCAGTTCTTTAAAATATTTATAAGTATTGGAACTATCGTGTTCAAATACTTTAGATACCAAATTTTGTCTAAGGGCTAAAATATCTCTTCTTCCGAGATCTACCAATTTGAATTCTTCTGGCACCTCTTCATCCAATTCATAGTCAGATTCTATTTTTTTGGCTTCGGTCAAAGTAATCTCTTTATTTGGATCTTGTACTTCATCATCAGCTACGACGATTCGGTTACGCCATATTTCCATGTCACCTTTATCAGGGTTGATAATGATGTCAAAATTTTCATCATCACCAAATTTTCTTTTTAAGGAGGCACGTATAACCTCTTCTAAAATAGCCATCAGTGTGACCCTGTCGATACTTTTATCGTCTTTAAATTCAGAAAATGATTCGATTAATGCTATATTTTCCATCTACCTAATTTTAAAACACTATTTTAACGATTGCTTTTTCAATATTATCTATAGGAATTTCGGCTTTTTTTATCACAGTATGTTTGCCTTTTCCTATAGGTTTTGGCTCTCTGATTTTCCATTCCAGAAAAAGAATACCTTCTTTAAAATCCAAGAGTTTTGCCTGTATTTCCTCTTTATCTGTTTTTATTTTTAATGTTCTGCCTATATTTTTAATATACTGTCTTTTATGAACAATGGGTTTGGTGATATCCGGAGTTGTAACTTGTAATGAAAAATCTTCAGTTTCCCGGTCCAAATTATGTTCTATATGCCTGCTGACACGTACACATTCATTAAGTGGAACACCCTTATCACCATCAATGATCACTTCAATATGCCCGTTGTCTGAAATGCTGTAGTCGATTAAAAATAATGAAGGCTTATCGCTTAGTGCTTCATTGATAAGTTTTTTAATCTTTTGACTATCCATTATTGTATAAAAATAGGGGACTCACGTCCCCTCCAAGCTTAAAACATTGATTTTGCGGTGCAAATATAGCTTTTTTTTGACAATGATAATAAATATCAAGAAAAATTCGTTTAATAAATTAGAATTGATTAACTTTACCATTAGATAGATATCATTAACCTAAAGAATAGTTTTTGTATGAAAAGAATATTAGTTCCCGTAGATTTTTCAGAACAAGCTAAATGTGCTGTAAACACCGCTGGAAATATAGCCCGTAATTATAATGCTGATATTGTGTTATTACACATGGTTAATTTACCATCCAATGAATCAGATATTAGTGATCATAGTGATGCCAGTAATCCTGCCAAAGTGCTGTATTTAAGAAAAGTACATGAAAAATTTAAAGAATTAAAAAGTTTACCTTCTTTAAAGGGCTTAAAAGTTAAAGATGAAATTCGTTTTCATAAGACTTTTAGTGGAATAATAAATTACAGTGATGAATTAGATGCCAATTTAATCATTATGGGTTCTCAAGGAGCTACAGGTCTTAAAGAGATGTTTATAGGTTCCAATACAGAAAAAGTAGTGAGAAATTCGGACAGGCCTGTACTGGTAGTAAAGAAAGGAGTTGAAGAATTCAACATGAAAAAATTTGTATTTGCTTCTGACTTTAGTGATGAAGTTAAGCCATCGTTTGGTAGATTTTTAGCGTTTATTAAAAAGTTTGATGGTGAGGTAGATTTGTTGTTTGTCAATACAGTACATAATTTTGAGACGACTAAAGAAACCAGCAAGCGTATGCATGAGTTTGTTAGCGGATTTGAATTGCCTAAACACAGTTTAAATATTTACAACGATACTTCAATAGAGAAAGGAATTTTGAACTTTTCTCGTGATATGGGTATAGATGTGATTGCACTAAATACACACCAAAGAAGCGGTCTTTCCAGTATGTTTAATGAAAGTATAAGTGAAGACTTGGTGAATCATGCACTGAAGCCTGTTGTTACTTTTAAGTTGTAAATTGATTTACAGATTTTTTTATAGGTTTTATATTGTTGGGCTTAGTGTTGTCTAACATCCAAGATGCTTTTTAATGTAAAGCAAAAAAATTATATTTAATTACAAAAATTTATATAAAATGAGCGATTCTACCCCCAAAGTGACCGGTATTGGCGGGATATTTTTTAAAAGTGAAAACCCTGAAGAAGCACGTAGATGGTATGCCAAAAATTTGGGATTGTCTATCAATGAATATGGATCTACTTTTGAGTTTAGAAATGCAAACAACCCTCAAAACATAAACTATTTACAATGGAGTGCCTTTGATAAAGATACTGATTATTTCGATCCTTCGGAAAAAGAATTTATGATTAATTACCGGGTACAACACATTGAAAAATTTGTAGAAAATCTTAAGGAAAACGGAGTGACAATTGTGGATGAAATTGCTACCTATGAGTATGGTAAATTTGTTCATATTTTAGACCAAGAAGGGAATAAAATAGAACTTTGGGAACCGGTTGATAGTGTATTTACTAAAATGGGCGGGGAGACAACGAAGTAAAGAAATTTCAGAGAAAAATAAAGGCTGTCATTAAAGACAGCCTTTTGATTGTTGACCCACAGGGATTCGAACCCCGACAAACGGCACCAAAAACCGGTGTGCTACCGTTACACCATGGGTCAAAAACGTGTGCAAAGATACGCACTATTTTAATTCCGGCAAAAATTATTTAGATCTCTTAAAATGCTTTTTCCCGAAAGCTTTCTATTTTTGCAGAACTAAAGTATAATTATGTTTGAAAATAAAGAAGAACAAAGAACATCTATAGATCAAGTTGGTGAGTTTAAATTGATAGAATTGCTAACCAAGGGTTTTAAACACTATCACAAGGAGACGATTAAAGGGGTAGATGATGATGCTGCTGTAATTGAAGTTAGTAATCATCAACAAGTAGTCACTACGGATTTATTGGTAGAAGGCATTCATTTTGATTTGAGTTATATGCCTTTAAAACATTTGGGTTATAAAGCTGTGATGGTCAACCTGTCAGATGTGTGTGCCATGAATGCGACGCCTAAACAAATTACGGTATCCATAGCAGCTTCCAATCGTTTTCCATTGGAAGCTCTAGAAGAATTATATAGTGGAATCAAATTGGCATGTGACACGTATCAAGTAGATTTGATTGGCGGCGATACCACTTCTTCAAATAAAGGATTATTGATCAGTATTACGGCCATTGGGCAGGCTAAAGCATCTGAAATTGTATACAGATCCGGTGCTAAACCTAATGATTTGTTGGTAGTTACTGGTGATATTGGTGGGGCCTACCTTGGTTTGCAGATATTAGAAAGGGAGAAGCAGGTTTTTCAGATAAATCCAAAATCACAACCCGACCTGTCAGCCTATGATTATATCATCGAAAGACAATTAAAACCGGAAGCCCGTAAGGACATCGTTGATTTATTCAAAAAATTAGAAGTTAAACCTACTTCCATGATTGATATATCTGATGGTTTGTCTTCAGAAATATTGCATTTATGTAAGCAATCCCAAACAGGTTGTAATCTATATGAAGAAAAAATACCTCTGGATCCGCAAGTGATTCGCACTTGTGAAGAACTCAATTTAGAGAGTACGACTATCGCTTTAAGCGGAGGGGAAGATTATGAACTTTTGTTTACCATAGCCCAAGAGGACTATATTAAAATTAAAGGAAATCCAAATTTTACAGTCATAGGCCATATGACTGATAAAAAAGAAGGTGCCCACTTGATCACCAGAGCCAATCAAAAAGTACAATTGATCGCACAGGGGTGGAAGTCTTTTTAATTACGAATTAGGAATTACGAATTGTCTTTTGAATTGATCCAATAATTTTTAATAATTCTTCTACATCATTCAGTAAAATATTTGAGGTTTCCTTCATGATATATCCAGTGTCGGTTAAAAGGTGTAACCAATAGTGCGTTTCCCGAGCTTCTTTGTAGGCAATTGTCATTTTTGCAAAAAATCTTTTCTACTTTGCCCGCCTAAGGCTTCTTCTATATTAGCTCCTATCGAAGTGCCAGATCGTAATAGTTGTTTAGATAGCACATATTCTTTCTTTTTTACTAAAACCTGATTAAGTTTTACAATTTCTATCGCAAAAGAATAACTCTTTTTTTGTACTACATTTTCACTTTTCATAGCAATTTTGTTTTTAGAATTTCTAATTCGTAATTGATTATTTTGTCATCAATTCTTCAATTTCCTCAACGGTTATTGGAATATTTTTCATCAAGTTGAGCGGTTCGCCTGTTTCCTGGACAACATAATCATCTTCAATTCTAATGCCAAAACCTTCATCAGGGATATAAATGCCGGGCTCTACGGTAAAGACCATACCGGCTTTGATAGGTTCTGTAAGAATGCCATAATCATGAGTATCGAGACCCATATGATGTGAAGTACCGTGCATAAAGTATTTTTTATAAGCAGGCCATTTGGGATCTTCATTTTTCACATCTTCTTTTGTCAAAAGCCCTAAACCGATTAATTCTTCTGTCATTAACTTGCCTACTTCTATATGATATTCTGCCCAGAGCACCCCGGGTTTGAGCATAGCGGCAGCTTTGTCTTTAACACGTAATACTGCATTGTAAACCTCTTTTTGCCTATCGGTAAATTTACCCGAAACAGGTACCATACGAGTCATATCTGAGGAGTAATTGGCATACATAGCACCGACATCCATCAAAATGATGTCTCCATCTTTACACTCCTGGTTGTTTTCAATATAGTGTAACACATTAGCGTTATTACCACTGGCTATAATAGGCGTATAGGCAAAACCATTAGATCGGTTTCTCAAAAATTCATGGGCAAATTCAGCTTCAATTTCGTGTTCCCACACACCGGGTTTGACGAAATTAAGGATACGTCTAAAACCTTTTTCAGTGATATCACAGGCATGTTTGATCAAGGCTATTTCTTCAGGTTCTTTTACAGATCGTAGTCGTTGTAAGATAGGTTGGCTACGTAAATAGGTATGTCCCGGATATTGATTTTTGAGTTTTATGATAAAACGGGCTTCACGAGTCTCAGTGTCGATATTTGCACGGTAATGCTCGTTGGTATTGATATAGACATTTTCAGCTTGCGTCATAATCTCGAAAAGTACTTTTTCCATATCTTGTAACCAATATACAGTTTTTATACCGGAGACTTCCAGCGCACGTTCTTTGGTAAGTTTTTCACCTTCCCAAATAGCAATGTGTTCATTGGTTTCTTTTAAGAAAAGAATCTCTTTATGTTCGGGTTTGGGTGCATCGGGGAAGATGACCAAAACACTTTCTTCTTGATCCACACCGGATAAGTAGAAAATATCACGATGCTGAGCGAACGGCAAAGTACTATCTGCACTTACGGGGTAGATGTCATTGGAATTAAAAACCGCCAATGAGTTAGGCTTCATTTTAGCGACAAATTTTTTGCGATTTTTAATAAATAAATTGCGATCTATGGGTAAGTATTTCATTTTGATATAGTTATAAAGTTGAAAGTTATAAAGTTTTTATAATTATAGCGTCTTGAAAGTCTGTAAATGATTGATAAATGATATACTTAACAAACTTTCAAACTAATTCCATACAAAGTTATAAATTTGCCAACACTTATTCGTTAAATAATTTAAAAACCTAAGAAATGAGCCGTTATCTATCTTTTATTATTGTGTTTATTATGACATTTAGTTTATCTGCTCAAAAAAAAGAAGCATATCAACTGTACAATGCAAATGGTAAGAAAAAGACTTATAAAAAATTATTGAAAGAAGCGAAAAAAGCTGATGTTATACTCTTTGGAGAGTTGCATAATAATGCTATAGCCCATTGGCTTCAATATGAACTCACATCCGATTTGGAGTCAGCAAGAAAATTAGTGCTTGGGTTTGAAATGTTGGAGCGTGACAATCAAGATGTTGTCAATGATTATGTGAAAGGAAACATTGATCAAAAAGCACTAGACACTTTGGCTCGTTTATGGAATAATTACACCACTGATTATAAACCTTTGGTAGATTTTGCCAAAAAAAATAAAATTGAGGTATGTGCCTGTAATATACCTCGCAGGTACGCTAACCAAGTTTTTAAAGGTGGATTTGAGGCGCTTGAAAGCCTTACTAAAGAAGAAAAATCATGGATTGCGCCAATGCCCATTGCTTATGATGAAACTTTACCCGGTTATGTTGCTATGACCAAAATGGACCACATGATGCATATGCCCGAAAAAATGAAAGAAAATATGCCCAAAGCCCAAGCTATTAAAGATGCGACCATGGCACATTTTATATTAAAAGCTTTAAAGAAAAATCACCTGCTTGTCCATTATAATGGCGCCTACCACTCCAATAATTACGAAGGTATTTATTGGTATTTAAAACGTGTTAAACCTGAACTAAAGATTTTGACTATCACTACAGAGGAAGCGCCGAGTGTTCAAAAATTTAATACAGATTATGTCAACAAGGCCGATTTTATTATTTTGGTTGATGAACATGTAACCAAGACTTACTAGTTAAAAAATAATCATCGGATAAATTTTTCGTATTAATACTAAGACTCATCTTACCTTAATTTAGTTTTAATAACTTTGTATTCTAAAAACTACAATTTTTTCTTCATGAGAAAACTTCAAAATTTCCTCTTTTCTACTCGAATAATGAGTTTTTTAATCATCGTTTTTTTGCTAGCTATGGCCATAGCTACTTTTGTTGAAAATGATTACGGAACGCAGACTGCTAAAGCTTTAATTTACAACGCCTGGTGGTTTGAACTCATCATGTTTATATTGACCCTAAATTTTATAGGTAATGTTTTTCGTTATAGGTTGTATCGCAAAGAAAAATGGCCGGTGTTTTTATTTCACATAGCCTTTATAGTGATTTTATTGGGTGCTTTTGTGACTCGCTATTTTGGTTTTGAAGGCTTGATGCCCATTCGCGAAGGGCAAATTTCTAATATTATATTGACAGATAAAACCTATATTAAAGCTACTGTAGATAACGGTAAGGAGCAAAAAGATTATGAAAAAGTCGTTTTATTGGGACGATTGGGCAAGAATCACTTTGCTTTGAATAATAGTTTTCGTAATAAGGATTTTTCTATAAAATATGTAGATTATATCCCTAATGCCAAAAATACATTTGTTCCTTCCAATGATGGCATGAAGCATCTTAAAATAGTTATCTCTGGAGCACAAGGCAGAGAGGAGGTTTATCTAAGAGAAAATAACAGTACGCAAGTGGGCCAACAATTGTTTACCTATAACAAACCCATTCCGGGAGCTTATAATATTGTAGAAAATGAAAATGGACTGAGTTTTCAAGCGCCCAAATCCGGAAATACCATGGAGATGAAAACACAGGAAACCACTCCGGTTTATGCTGATAGTATTTCTGGTTTACATTTTTTACAATTATATACTTTTCCCAATCTAAGGTTTGTAGTCCCTGGAGCCCCAATAACGGGAAATTATCAATTGGCATCTGCAGATAAATCAGCAGCGGACAAACATGCATATGATGCGGTGATCGTTGAAGTAAGTTCTGGTGGGGAAGCGAAACAAATAGCTTTAACCGGCGCCAAAAATGCGATAACCAATGCTTCTTTTACCAGTGTTAATGGGCTGAATTTTAAATTGAGTTATGGCGCTAAAGAGAAAGAAATGCCTTTTTCTCTTAAATTAAGAGATTTTCAATTAGAACGTTATCCGGGTTCTAACAGTCCTTCATCCTATGCCAGTGAGGTAAGTGTGATTTCTCCCGGTGAGAATTTTGATTATCGTATCTATATGAATCACGTATTGGATTATAAAGGTTATCGATTTTTTCAAGCTTCTTATGACAAAGATGAAAAAGGTACTGTACTATCTGTAAATCATGATTATTGGGGTACTTTGATCACTTATATTGGCTATTTCTTAATGAGTTTAGGTATGTTTGTTACGTTGTTTTGGAAAGGAAGCCGCTTTACAGATCTTTCTAAAAAACTAAGGAAACTATCCGAATCAAAAGCCTTAAGCATATTTTTATTTGTATTATTAAGTACTAATATGCAAGCTCAGGAACAAACTACTGATTCTATAAAAAGTGTAAGCAGAGAGCATGCGGAAAAGTTTGGACGATTGATGATCCAAGACTTTGGAGGCCGTATCAAACCGGTCAATACATACGCATTAGAAAATTTGCGTAAGGTCTATAAGAAAGACACTTACAAAGGTTTATCGGCCGAACAGGTTATACTCAATACGCAGTTATATCCTTTTCTTTGGGCAGATGAATATATCATTCATCTTAAACCAAACGCATTAGGAAAAGAATTAGTAAAAAATATCAAAGCAGTTAACAGTTCTATAGCTGCAGCAGAAGCTCCCTTAACCGGTG
>JANTFO010000027.1 GCA_024763365.1 Flavobacteriaceae bacterium | reverse complement strand
TCATAAATAATATTTGGATGGTCAAAGTTTTGATTTTCTCTGGATGAAAGGTATACTTTTGGGAGGAATTTTTCCAGTAATCTTATAGCATATTTCCATTGTGGCAGTCCATGATACTTCAACACATTTTTATCACTACCCATTCGCTTACTTTTACCACCGGTAAGAACTAACCCATATAGGTCTGATTTCATTTTTGTTTGTTTTTCAGCGTGCAAATTAATAAAATGAGGCTTTATGAATTAACATAAAACCTCATCATTTCATAAACTGTTTGATAATTCTTATTCTCCAGCTTCTTTTTTGGCGTCTTGAATCATTTTTTCATTGGGGACAATTACTACGTTTACCCTTCTGTTTTTAGCGCGTCCTTCAGGTGTGTTATTGTCGTTAGTGGGTTTGGTTTCCCCATACCAACTAGTTTCAAACCTAGTTGGTAATAGGTTTTTTGAAATGAAGTAGTCAGTTACAGATTGAGCTCTTTTACGGGATAATTCCATATTGTATTCTTCAGATCCTACGCTATCGGTATGTCCTACAACCAGAACATTAGTATCAGGATTTTCTTTAAGGATACCCGTTAATTTATCTAATGTAATCTGAGAATCTGCATTAATGTTATATTTATTTGTATCAAAATAAACACCACTGTTTTCGTCAAAAGTAACGACGATTCCATCATCTATACGTTCTACGGTAGCACCCGGAATTTCCTCTTGAATTTCCTGTGCTTGCTTATCCATTCTATTTCCAATTAGGACCCCAACAGTTCCTCCAACTACACCACCGATGACGGCTCCTTCTCCACCTTTTCCACCTTTACCGGCTTTTTCACCTATTATGGCTCCTAAAATAGCCCCACTTGCAGCTCCTATTACGGCCCCTTTTTGTTTGTTATTGGCATTTTGGGTTGCTTTGCAACCACTAAATCCAACAGAAATAATAATACTTAAAAATAGGATACTTAGTGTTTTTAATGTTTTCATTTTTTTGGTTTTAAAAATTTGATGTTATTTAGTTATCTTAGTGAAGTTCATATATATAGTAAATGGACTACCCTCAAGCATCAGGTCTTGACTCCATTGCATTTGCGTCTCCGTTAGTTGATTTAAGTGCAGCCTAAAGCCTCTGTTGGTTACTGATTTGTGCTTTTCATCAGTAGGTTTTAACATAAAATCATATAATCCGGTATTCTTATTTGTTTCTTTAATTGAAAATACAAAATCACGAAGCCCATTAGGACAATCAGCTTGTTCAATTTGATAAGTTCCGGTATAATTATTAGGTACAAAATGCCATTGGCTGCCTTCAAAACATTCAGCTGTAGCATCATCTAATAAACTCACTTTAAAAGAACCAGTCTCACTGTAGGTTATAGATTCTAATTGCCAGTCACCTTTCATAACTTTTTTGGACTCTTTGATCACTTCAGCAGAACCGCATGAACTCAAAATGAGTATGATAACAGATAATAAAAGAATTTTTTTCATAATTTTTAATTTAAAGGTATTTGGGTTGTTTAGTTTAAAAATGAACTATAAAAGTACTAAATTACTTTACAAGATTGGAGAAATTGACTATAAATTTATTTTTTTCTAAAATATATACTGATTGGAACTCCATGAAAATCAAAAGCTTTACGCAATTTATTCTCAATAAAACGTCGGTAGGGTTCTTTGATGTATTGAGGTAAGTTGGCAAAAAATGCAAATTGTGGGGTGGGGGTTGGTAATTGTGTGCAGAACTTGATTTTGATGTATTTACCTTTGACTGCCGGAGGAGGATTGTCTTGAATAATAGGTAGCATTACATCGTTGAGTTTTCTGGTCGCAATACGTTTAGTTTTGTTTTGATATATCTCCACGGCTGTTTCGATGGCTTTAAAGATACGCTGTTTTTTAAGTACAGAAATAAACAATATGGGCACATCGGTGAAGGGTTCAATCTCTTTTCTAATGATGTTCTCAAAATCACGAGTTGTATTGGTTTCTTTTTCAATCAAATCCCATTTATTGACTAAGATGACGATTCCTTTTCTGTTTTTTTCTGCCAGCCAAAAAATACTTTTATCCTGACCTTCAAAACCTCGATTAGCATCAATCAAAAGCACTACAATATCAGCGTGTTCAATGGCCCTAATAGCACGCATTACGGAATAAAACTCCAGGTCTTCTTTAACTTTACTTTTTTTTCTGATGCCTGCAGTATCTACCAAATAAAATTCAAAACCAAATCTATTATACTTTGTATCAATCGCATCCCGTGTGGTACCTGCTATATCTGTCACAATATTGCGTTCTTCTCCAATAAGTGTATTGATAAAAGAGGATTTGCCGGCATTAGGCCTTCCTACAATGGCAAATCGAGGTAATTCGTCATTTTCCTCTGTTTGTTCATCAGATATTTTTTCAGTTATGGCATCCAAAAGCTCACCGGTACCACTACCATTGATAGAGGAAATGGAATAATATTCTCCTAATCCTAAATTATAAAACTCTACAGCCTCACTATGACGAATACTGTTATCTACCTTATTTACAGTAAGAAATACTGGTTTTTTGATCTTTCTAAGTAAATTTGCCACAATAGTATCAGTAGGGGTGATCCCTGTCTCTACGTCTACCACAAACACTATGATATCTGCCTCTTCAATAGCTAGTTGTACTTGCTTTCTTATTTCTTCTTCGAAAATATCATCAGATCCTATTTCATAACCACCAGTATCAATTACTGAAAATGATTTGCCATTCCAGTCCCCTTTGCCGTATTGTCTATCTCTGGTTACACCACTCACAGCATCTACAATAGCATCGCGTCTTTGAATAAGCCGGTTAAACAGTGTTGATTTCCCAACATTAGGCCTTCCTACTATAGCTATTATATTGCTCATAATTACAAATTTCAGCTTGCAAAGATACTGCTGAAATGAATATTTATCAACTTAATATGTTAATAATTGAATTTTATTATTAAAACCTACCTAAATTGATAAATATCAAAAAATTAGCCATTTAAGATTTACTTAAGTACACACATTTTTCATAAATTTACTACTCTAATGTAAAAACCAATAAAAATGAGTAATTTTTCAATAGAAAGTCTGGAAAAATATTTTAAAATTTATCGTAAGTCTATTAAAAAGCCCAAAAAATTTTGGGATGAAATAGCAGAAGAGAACTTTACTTGGCACATGATGTGGGACAAAGTTTTGGAGTTTGATATGGAAAAAGCCAAATTTACCTGGTTTAAAAATGCAAAACTTAATATTACTAAGAATTGTATTGACAGACATTTGATGAAAAGAGGTGATCAAACAGCTATTATATTTGAGCCTAATGACCCGAAAGAAGAAGCCCAACATATTACTTATAATGAGTTGTACAAACAGGTGTCAAAATTTGCTAACGTTTTAACAGAGCAGGGTATTGAAAAGGGAGATAGGGTTTGCATCTATCTACCTATGATTCCGGAGTTAGCTTATGCAGTTTTGGCTTGTGCCAGAATTGGGGCTGTTCACTCTGTTGTTTTTGCCGGTTTTTCTTCGAGCGCTTTGGCTACTCGTATCAATGATAGTTCGTGTAAAATGCTCATTACTTCCGATGGAGGTTTTAGAGGCAATAAAGTAATTGATCTAAAAGGTATAGCAGATAAAGCCTTAGAAGACACACCTAGTATAGAAAAAACTTTAGTAGTTAAAAGAACAGGAAAAGAGGTAAATATGAAAGATGGTAGAGATCTTTGGATTGCACCTCTTTTGGAAAAGGCAGCAGGAGAAAGTGTTGCTGCCATTATGGATGCTGAGGACATATTATTTATTCTTTATACATCAGGAAGTACAGGTAAGCCAAAAGGTATGGTACACACTACAGCCGGATATATGGTTTATGCAGGGTATACTTTTAAAAATGTCTTTAATTACGAGAAAGGCGATGTTTATTGGTGTACAGCAGATATTGGTTGGATAACAGGACATTCCTATATAATATACGGCCCCTTATTAAACGGCGCTACAACGGTTATTTTTGAAGGGGTACCTTCTTATCCCGATTATAGTCGTTTTTGGGAAGTAGTTCAAAAACATAAAGTAAATCAGTTTTATACCGCTCCTACCGCTATTAGAGCACTGGCAAAAGAAGATATTCATTTTGTACAAGATTATCAATTAAATTCGCTTAAGGTGATTGGGTCGGTAGGTGAACCGATCAATGATGAAGCCTGGCACTGGTATAATGACCATGTAGGTGGGAAACGTTGTCCTTTAGTAGATACTTGGTGGCAAACAGAAACAGGAGGTATCATGATATCGCCAATACCTTTTGTAACTCCTACCAAACCAACCTACGCTTCTTTACCTTTACCTGGTATTCAACCTGCTTTGATGGATAACTTGCGTAATGAAATTGAAGGTAATCAAGTAACCGGTAGTTTGTGTATTAAATATCCGTGGCCGGGGATTGCTCGAACTATTTGGGGAGACCATCAACGTTATATTGACACTTACTTCTCTACCTATCCCGGGAAATATTTCACAGGAGATGGTGCTTTACGTGATGAAGTAGGCTATTACAGAATTACCGGACGTGTAGATGATGTGGTAATTGTTTCAGGTCATAACTTGGGTACTGCACCTATTGAAGATGTCATAAATGAACACCAATCTGTTGCTGAAAGTGCTATCGTGGGTTATCCTCATGAAGTCAAAGGAAATGCCCTTTATGGTTATGTTATTTTAAAAGATTTAGGAATAGATAGAGATGAAACACAGGTAGCCATTGAGATTAACCGACTTATTTCTGACCAGATAGGGCCAATAGCTAAGTTGGATAAAATTCAATTTGTACCCGGATTGCCTAAAACCCGATCTGGTAAGATCATGCGTCGTATCCTACGTAAGATCGCAGTAGGCGAGACCAAAGATTTTGGTGATATCTCTACTTTACTCAACCCGGAAGTGGTAAAAGACATTATCAAACACAGAAAATAGTTAATAATAATAAGTATTGAGTTTAAATGCCCTATTTCTTACAATAGGGCATTTGCATGAATAGTTTATCTGTTTTTTATTTAGGTCAAAAACCTATATTTGCAATCTTAAACTATGATAGCAAATGCTTATGAATAATAGTATTAAAACACTTTTGCAGACAGAGCCTAATGGTGCTAAAGTAAATGTTAAAGGCTGGGTGAAGACCTTTAGAGCCAATCGATTTATTGCTTTAAACGATGGTTCAACCATCCAAAATTTGCAATGTGTTGTAGATTTTGACAATACAGATGAAGAGCTGTTAAAGCGTATAACAACTGGTGCTGCCATATCTGTAACGGGTACATTAGAAGCTAGTCAGGGAAAAGGTCAAAAAGTTGAAATACAGGTTGACAAAATTGAAGTTTTGGGAGACTCCGATCCTGAAGTTTATCCTATACAACCAAAAAAACACAGTTTTGAATTTTTAAGAGAGCAGGCGCATCTGCGTGTTCGTACACAAACTTTTAGTGCAGTAATGCGTTTACGTTCGCTATTGTCTTTTGCTATTCACCAATATTTTAACGAAAATGGTTTCTATTATGTGCACACACCTATCATCACTGGATCTGATGCAGAGGGTGCGGGGGAAATGTTTAGAGTTAGCACTTTACCATTGAAAAATGCACCAAAAACAGAAACCGGAGAGATAGATTTTTCTGAAGATTTTTTTGGGAAAGAGACCAATCTTACTGTTTCCGGACAATTAGAAGCTGAAACCTATGCCATGGCTTTAAGCAAAGTATACACTTTTGGGCCTACCTTTAGGGCAGAAAACTCTAACACAGCTCGTCATTTAGCTGAATTTTGGATGGTAGAACCTGAGGTTGCCTTTAATGATCTGGACGCTAACATGGATTTAGCAGAAGATTTTATACAATATGTAATTCGTTATGTATTGGAACATGGTAAAGAGGATCTTGAATTTCTCAACGAACGTTTTGTCAAGGAAGAAGCTACCAAACCTCAAAACCAACGAAGTGAATGGTCACTTTTAGAGAAGTTGCAATTTGTGCTTGAAAGTCAATTCAAACGGGTAAGTTATACCGAAGCTTATGAAATATTGAGAAATTCAAAACCGAATAAAAAGAAAAAATTTCAATTCCCGGTAAATGAATGGGGTGTCGATCTACAAAGTGAGCATGAACGTTATTTGGTGGAGAAACACTTTAAGAGCCCTGTAATTTTATTTGATTATCCGGCAAATATCAAAGCATTTTATATGCGACTAAATGATGATGGCAAAACCGTAAGAGCCATGGATGTCTTGTTCCCTGGAATTGGCGAAATAGTTGGCGGATCACAGCGTGAGGAACGATTAGATGTCTTAAAAGAAAAGATCAGTAAGTTGGGTATCGATGAAAAAGAGCTTTGGTGGTATTTAGACACACGACGATTCGGAACAGCCGTTCACAGTGGTTTTGGTCTTGGTTTTGAGCGATTGGTCCAATTTGTTACCGGTATGAGTAATATTAGGGATGTGATACCTTATCCACGTACACCTCAAAATGCAGAATTCTAATTTTTAGAATGAAAGAATATCGTATTTTTGGTAAAAGTAATTTAATATATGCTCAAACAATCACTACAATATAAACTTCAACAAAAACTGTCTCCTCAGCAAATACAGCTGATGAAATTGATTCAATTGCCTACTTTGGCATTTGAGCAACGAATCAAGCAGGAACTGGAAGAGAATATTGCTTTAGAGGGTGGAAAAGAAGAAGAAAAAGTGGATACTTTTGAAGAAGAATATGATAAAGATTACGAAGAGCAAGATGATAGAAAAGAAGATGATTTTGACATAGAAGACTATCTTACTGATGATGACATTCCTGATTATAAAACCAGATCAGATAATTATAGTGATGAAGAGGAAAAAAGTATCCCTTATGCTGCCGGCACTAGTTTTCATCAGTATTTAAAAAATCAACTGAATACCTTTAGCTTGAATGACCAGGAATATGAAGTGGCTCGATTTTTAGTGGGTAGTATAGATGATAGCGGTTATATTAGAAGAGATATTCCCGATATAGTTGATGATTTGGCTTTTACCCAAAACATCATGTCCACAGATGAAGAAGTGGAGAATATATTGAAAAAAGTCATTCATAAATTGGATCCAATTGGAATAGGTGCCCGTGATTTAAAAGAGACTTTATATATACAGCTTAAAAATAAAAAGACATCAGCGGCAAGGAAACTTGCCATGCAAATAATCGATGAAGCTTTTGAACATTTTGTCAAAAAACATTATAAAAAGATCATTGATAAGTTTGATATTACGGAAAAAGAACTCAAAGATGCTATTGAAGAAATTGAACACCTCAATCCAAAACCGGGAGGCTCTTATGTGGGTGGAAACAAAATAGCCGAACAGATCATTCCTGATTTTACCATTCGTATAATTGATGGAGAACTTGAGCTGTCTTTAAACTCACGTAATGCTCCCCAAATGCATGTTTCTGCTACCTATTCCAATATGCTGAAAGCCTACAAGGAGAGTAAAGAAACCTCTTCCTCTCAACGTGATGCAGTGCAGTATATCAAACAAAAGTTAGACGCTGCTAAGTGGTTTATAGATGCTGTGAGGCAGCGACAAGAAACTCTTTTGATAACCATGAGTGCCATTATGAATCACCAAAAAGAGTATTTCCTCACTGGTGATGTGTTGAACTTGAAACCTATGATCCTGAAAGACATCGCTGATGAAATAGGTATGGATGTTTCTACGGTATCCCGAGTAGCTAATAGCAAATATGTACATACACCTTATGGCACAAAACTGATCAAAGAGTTTTTTTCCGAATCAATGACCAATGCAGAAGGTGAAGAAGTTTCTACCAGAGAAATAAAAAAAATATTAGAAATGGTTATTGCAGAAGAGGATAAACAAAAACCATATACCGATGAAAAATTGGCTAAGATTTTGAAAGAAAGAGGATACCCGATTGCTCGTAGAACAGTAGCTAAATATCGTGAGCAACTTGATCTCCCTGTGGCACGATTGAGAAAAAAACTTTGAGTGTGGTAATTGGTTAAATGTCTTTTAACAGGAAAATATCAGCCATATTACATCCTATAATTTACCCGATTTTAGTAAGTCTGGGTTATTTTATTTGTATGCCACGTTTTTACGCTTATTCGTTTAAAGTAAGTATTCTGTTGATCATTTTTATAGGCAGTTTTTTGATCCCTTTACTGTTTCTTTTTTTGTTTAAAAAATTGGGAATGATACAGTCTTATTACTTACATAATATAGAGGAACGAAAGTTCCCTTTAATATTGTTTGCTTTTATTTCTGTTTTAATGAGTAGGATGTTGTTTAAGATGCAATCCATCAATGACTTAGCTTTTTATTTTGTGGCAGGAGCTTTGGCATTAGTACTTTCCTATTTATTCCTGAGGTTGCGAAAAAAAGTAAGTATACATACATTAGGGGTGGGAAGTATAATAGGCTTTTTAATGTATATCAGTTATACCTATCAACTAAATCTCTTATGGATTTTGGGTGTTTTGTTTTTATTTTTTGGCTTGATGGCTCGTGCCAGAATAGCTTTGAAAGCGCATACTTTCTCAGAAGTTATATTAGGATTTATTATCGGGATACTCACCCAACTCATCGTTCCCTATTTATTTCAAAATATATACAGCTGAAAACCAATATTTAGAAAAGTTGTTCCGTTGAGTGCTGTTTGATCTTCAAGTACCAAATTATCAAATAAATCGTTCAAATTGTAAAATGCATATAAATTGATAACATTATAACCAATAGAAATTTGAGGCCCATAGTACCACTTATTGATCTTTTGAATATTTTTATTTGTAATTTTTTCTGACTCATTTAAGAACAAGCTCCGATTAAAAAAACTATATCCTGCTTTTGCTCCCAGATAAAGACGCCAAAAGCGATAGGTAGTAGGACTGGATTTTGGCCGGATTCTAATTTCAAAAGGAATTTCTATACTGTGTTTTTCGAATTTATTTCTCAAGTATGATGCATCAATACTAGTATAGGTGTCATCATAGCCGATCATCATATTTTGATTGAATTTTTGATAGGCGTAGCCTATTCCGATACCTAAGGCAATATTTCCTTTTTTGTTTAATGAGATATCTTTAATAAAGCCGGTAGCAAGACCAATTGAAATTCCTTTAGATTTTAATATAGTAGGTTTGTTAACAAGCGTGTTATTTGTAATAGAAAAATAGATTTGATCTTCAAAGTAAGGTTTCCCAATAAGCAAGCTGTCTTGCCCTGACATATGCAAGGCAATAAATGCAAAACACAGATTTAGGAAAAATTTATTCATTTTAAAAAAAGGCAAGCTTATAAGCTTGCCTTTATATATACTATTTACAATTGATAAAAACAGTTGATCTGTTCTTACTTGTCATTTTCATTGATAGCAGCATAGCTGATTTTCAATGCATCTATTTCTCTCAGTTCTCTCTTAATATCAGCGATGGTACCTACATTACTTTCTATATCAGCTTTGAAAAGCGTAGTCATAAAAGGAATTTCTTCTTCCTGTAGCTGTTCACGCTTCATAAAGATAAAATCCTTTACATCACCTACACGAGATATCTTATCATTCAATTGAATAAAGTCCCCTTTATCAGAACCATCAATAGCTTTACCAATATATACTGTGCTTACCAAATTTTTGTGTTCAAATTTTTGCACATTGTGTGCATGTGGTAAAGTAGGTTGCTTGATCTTAAGGTCAGTTTCACGCATAGTTGTAACTGTCATAAAGAAAAACAGTAACATAAATACAATATCAGGCAATGAGGCTGTAGAAATAGCCGGCAGTCCTTTCTTTTGTTTTTTAAATTTTGACATAATTTACTGTTAAATTTATTAGTTTCCGGTAGGTTCCACTTCAGAGATAATCTCAGGATACATTTCTTTGACAGCACTTATCTTATCTCTCAACTTTTGGGATTTATCACTCTTTTGTTGATTAACCAGTGCCTGATAGGAAACACCATAGCGTTCCATAGCTGCTCTGTTTCTCAATTCAGTATAAGCTTGTCCCAAAGCATCATGTACGGCGATAAATGCACCATAGGATGTACCCCTGTCACTCTTAAGTGAGATAACAGCCTTGTTAGGGTGGTCTGAAGAATTGGCATCTATCACACCATCAGGCCCTCCCTGACAATAATCACATTTTCCTACACCTTTGTTTCCTTCGCCACCACCATTATCAATAAATTCCAGGGCGATATCTTTGATCTCGGAAATATCAGCACGCTGCGTTCCTTCTATCAAAAGATCATCATTACGATTGATAGCTATCTCCAACACATTCTTCTCTTTTAATTTAGGAGGAGGTGGTGCATTGGGCGGTTGTTTTTGTGGTAACTTACGCGCAATACCGCCATCCACTTCCATGGTAGTAGCTACCAAAAAGAATATAAGCAATAAGAATGCGATGTCGGCCATGGAGCCCGCGTTGATTTCCGGTAAATTTCTTCTGGCCATATCTTTTATTTTACAATATTTCTAATCATGTCAATCAAAAATAGTACCGCTCCTACAATAATAAGAATCATACTATAATTAATAAAGGTACCTACCCATTTGGAAACACTTCCTTCACTTCCTTCGAATGGATTACCACTTGCATCATATACTACATTGCCTTTGGCGGTGATGTATGAAATAACGAGTACAACAGCCATTAATCCAAGAGCAATTAAAGCTTTCTTTAATAAAGCTGGTTTCGTAAATATATTGAATAGCGAGAAAAGAAGCGCTAATCCTGCTGTAACAATGATAAGAAACAGACCATATGTAACATAGTTACCGGTGGGTGCATCTTCTCCCTTGGTAGCAAAGAAGTAAAATGCAACGCCAATTAATGCCAAAATAACGGCAACTATCGTTGTGATTTTTGATTTAGTATTCATAATCGATTACCTTTTTAGATTTACTTGTTTTTTCTTACTAATATATCAACTAATTGAATAGAAGCATCTTCCATACTGTTAACGATGCTGTCTACTTTAGAAATGATATAATTGTAGAAAATCTGTAAGATAATGGCAACGATCAAACCAAATACGGTTGTTAATAAGGCAACCTTAATACCACCTGCCACAGTAGCCGGTGACATGACACCTGATTTTTCAATATTGTCAAATGCTTTAATCATACCAATAACGGTACCCATGAATCCAAGCATAGGTGCCACAGCAATAAACAATGACAACCAGGAAATGTTTTTTTCTAAAAGACCCATTTGAACACCACCGTATCCAACAACTGCTTTTTCAACATTGTCGATACCCTCATCCATACGGTCTAAACCTTGGTAGAAAATAGAAGCAACAGGCCCTTTAGTATTTCTACAAAGTTCTTTAGCGGCTTCTACACCTCCTGAATCTATAGCTTCTTCTACACCTTCTACTAATTTTTTGGTGTTAGTAGTCGCTAAATTCAAATAGATAATTCTTTCAATAGCAATAGCTAATCCAAGGATTAACGCTAATAAAACGATTCCCATAAACGCAGGGCCACCTTCTATCATCCGTTGTTTTAATTCTTGACGGAAACCTACCGGCGCGTCGGCAGCATCATCTGTTGTTACTTGTTCGGTAGTTGTGTCTTCCTGAGCGTAAGTAACTTGCGTGTTACTAAAGAATAATAAACCTGCTACAGCTAAGATTGCAAATAATTTTTTCATTGTAATAGTAAATTTTAAAATTAGTTTTCAAAGGGCTAAAGATAGGATTTTTTTTTAAATCCAAAAACTTACAAAGGATAATAGTTGTCTTAATTTCTAGGCTTTTTGAAGTATGAAAAGTGATTTGTAAAGCAAGTATAAAACTAGATTTTGCTTTTTTCTGATTAATTGGCAGTTCTTTTCAACCACTGATCCCTTTTAACCGTATTCAGCAAATGCTTTTAACCATGCTATGCATGGACATCTTAAAAAGAAAAACTTTACTCAAACAAGTTTGGATTACCCACTAGCGACGGATGACCCCAAATAGGGTAACCCCCAATCAAATCTCCTTGCTTCGCATAGTTGTATTTTGTTCGTTTATGAAAGTGAACTTTCAGCCTGTAGGATTAGCTCCTTACAGTCGCTGATCCCTTTTAACCACATTCTGCAAATGCTTTTAACCATGCTATGCATGGACATCTTAAAAAGAAAAAACTTTACTCAAACAAATTTGGTAAAGTTTTTCTTTTTAATCTGCGTAAAAAAAAGCATTTGATTGCGGAGAGGAAGGGATTCGAACCCTCGATACCCTTTAGGGGTATACACACTTTCCAGGCGTGCGCCTTCGACCACTCGGCCACCTCTCCGATAGAAGTGAAAAGTGAAAAGTTGAAAGGTTCTTAAATTACTTTATACTTTCAACTTTCAACTTTTTTAATATCTATAATAATCCGGCTTGTAAGGGCCGTTTTTTTTAACACCTATATATTCCGCTTGTTCTTCTGTCAATTCATCTAATTCCACCCCCAACTGTGCTAAGTGTAAACTGGCTACTTTTTCATCCAAATGTTTGGGTAACATATACACTTTGTTATCATAACGTTCAGGATATTTCCATAATTCTATTTGTGCCAATACTTGGTTTGAGAACGAATTACTCATCACAAAACTAGGGTGCCCTGTGGCGCAACCCAGATTAACCAATCTGCCTTCTGCTAAGATGATCACGTCTTTCCCGTCAACATTATAAATATCTACTTGAGGTTTGATGGTGTCTTTAGTATGGCCATAATTTTCATTCAACCAAGCCATATCTATTTCATTGTCAAAATGCCCTATATTTGCTACAATAGCTTTGTCTTTTAAAACTTTGAAATGTTTGTTTTTAATAATATTTTTATTACCGGTAGCAGTAATGACAATATCCGCTTCTTTAATGGCATTGTCCATCTTTTTGACCTCATAACCTTCCATTGCTGCTTGTAATGCACAAATAGGATCAATTTCAGATATTATTACTCTGGAGTGGGCAGCTTTAAAAGCAGCAGCTGTTCCTTTCCCTACATCTCCATAACCAGCTACGACGACGACTTTTCCGGCCAACATCACATCTGTAGCACGACGAATGGCATCTACGGCACTTTCTCTGCAACCATATTTATTGTCAAACTTGGATTTAGTAACCGAGTCATTTACATTAATGGCTGGAATAAGTAAGGTGCCTTTTTCCATACGCTCATATAATCTATGGACTCCTGTGGTGGTTTCTTCCGATAAACCATTAATGTTTTTGGTTAGTTCCGGATAACGATCTAAAACCATATTGGTTAAATCACCACCATCATCTAAGATCAGGTTTAAAGGTTTTCTTTCTTCACCAAAAAAAAGGGTTTGTTCTATGGCCCAATCAAATTCTTCTTCATTCATCCCTTTCCATGCATACACAGAGACTCCTGCATCGGCAATTGCGGCTGCAGCATGATCTTGAGTGGAGAAAATATTACAAGAACTCCAGGTCACTTCTGCGCCGAGTTCCACTAAAGTTTCAATCAAAACAGCCGTTTGTATGGTCATATGTAAGCATCCGGCGATACGAGCACCCTGCAATGGTTTGTCAGCTCCATATTCTTTGCGAAGGCTCATCAAACCTGGCATTTCAGCCTCGGCTAATTTTATTTCCTTGCGTCCCCAATCGGCCAGATTAATGTCTTTCACTTTATATTTTAAATAGGTCGTAGTTTCCATGATTTAGAATTGTATCTTTGTGGTTTGCAAAAGTAAATAATTCTTTATTAATAATATAGTCAGCTGTAACTTTTCAAATGCCACTTTTTAAAACCATAAAGCATAGTGCTAATACCACCATATATATTTGGAAAATTGATGAAACAAAAGAATCTCTTTTACAGGACATAGAGCTCTCTGAAAAAAGTAAAATACGTATTGAGGGCATGCAGTCCATGATTCATCAAAAAGGTTTTATTAGTGTTCGGCAATTATTAAAAGTTGCCGGTTATACAGATCGTGATCTTTTTTACACTTCTGATGGTAAACCCCATCTTAAAGATGGTAAACGAATTTCCATCACACACTCTTTTGGCTTTGCTGCTATCGGGATAAGTAATTGCCCTATAGGCATAGATATAGAAAAGAACAGGGAAAAGATTATCAAGATTGCTTCTAAATTTGTTGATGAAGAATGTAGTTTCAAAGATGAGCATAATCTGGTGGAGTTTTTAACGATTATATGGGGTGCAAAAGAAAGTATGTATAAGATTCATCCGGATGGAGGCTTGTTATTTAAAAAGCACCTGCCAATCAAAGATTTTTCCTTGCAAGACAAGCAAACTACAGGTTGGATTAATAAAGACCCTTATTTTGAACAGTATACAATTTATTTTGAGACTTTTGAGAGGTACTCATTGGTTTATGCAGTTAATGATTAGCTTATGAAACTTTTTACAGAAAATTCTAATGTTTACTTGCGAAAACTACAATTATCTGATGCTAAAGATTTGGCGAAAGTAGCTAACAACAGAAATATCTGGCTTAATTTAAGAGATGCTTTTCCGCATCCTTATGCTTTTAAAAATGCCAAAATTTTTCTTGAAAAATTAAATAATGAAACCAATACTTTTGTTTTTGGTGTTTTTTATAAAGATGAATTTGTTGGCGTTTCGGGTTTGCACGAACAATATGATATTTACAAGCATTCATCAGAGTTGGGTTACTTTTTATCCGATTCGTATTGGGGAAAAGGTATCGCGACTACTGCAGTAAATCGTATGGTTAAATTTGGTTTTGAAAACTTAAATTTGCAACGCATCTTTGCAAGTGTTTTTGAAAGTAACCCGGCTTCTCGTCGTGTATTAGAGAAATGTGGATTCACTTTAGAGGGTATCAAAAAGAAAGGCGTCATCAAAAATGGCGTTATCATGGACGAATATTTTTATGGCATTACAAAAGAATAATATATTACAACAAATTGAACTTGCGAGAGCCAATCAGAAAAAGATGTTGGCTATACTGCTGGATCCTGATAAATTAAATCCTAAGGATGTTCAGGAGAAAATCAGATCTTTAAGTGCTTTTCAGGTTGATTTTTTTCTGGTAGGTGGGAGCCTTTTGTTGACGGATTATTTTGATAATTTTATTCAGGCATTAAAAGAAAATACCAATTTGCCGATTGTCCTATTTCCAGGTAGTGCTCAGCAAGTGAATAAAAATGCAGATGCCATTTTGTTTTTACAACTTATTTCCGGTAGAAATCCTGATTTTCTGATTAATCAACAAGTACAGGCGGCTCCTCTGGTCAAACAAACCGATTTAGAAGTCATCCCAACGGGTTATATTTTAGTAGAAAGTGGTCGGGAAACCACGGCTTCCTACATTAGTAATACTAAACCTATTCCTGCAGATAAACCCGAAATTGCGGTTACAACTGCCTTGGCAGGACAATATCTGGGGCATCGATTGATTTATTTGGACGGTGGTAGTGGCGCTTTGAATCCTATTCCTCAAGAAATAATCAAATCTTGTAAAAAAAGCTTGGATATTCCTATTATAATAGGTGGGGGTATTAGATCGAATGAGCAAATGCAAGCTGCTTACAAAGCGGGAGCTGATGTCGTTGTAATTGGAACGGCTTTTGAACAAAACACTTTTGAAATTTGAATTTAATATGAAGATATCAGTTGACTTAACACTTTCACCTCTAAAAGATGACTTTGAGCCATTGATCAAACAATTGATAAAGCAATTAAGAGATTCCGGCTTAACAATCCTTGAAAATCCTTTAAGCACCCAAGTTTATGGAGATTATGATGTAGTATGGAGTGTCCTGACTAAAGAAGTGAAGAGTATTTTTGAATTAATGGAGCATGGGGTACTGTTTATGAAAATCGTGACTACTGACAGACATACCTATGAACCAAGTTTTTGAATTTTTCTTAAGCCCTTATCAAACAGCTGATACCCTACAAATTATATTTGAGTTTGTAGCTGCACTTTTTGGAGTCATCAGTGTGTTTTTTGCCAAAAAAGAGAATATTTTGGTATTTCCTACGGGGATTATAAGTACAGGTTTATACGTGTATTTATTATCTCAATGGAATTTGTATGGCGACTTGATCATAAATGTATATTATACTTTGATGAGTATTTATGGTTGGTATATGTGGAGTAAGATCATAGATGACGAACATCATATCCCGATTTCTAGGACAAATAAAAAAGATAAACTCAAGGCATTTGGCATTTTCCTTTTCACATCTATTTTTGTAATTATTGTTTATAGATATTACAATGTGATGCCCAATACATTGAATTTTACAGATTCTATAAACTATGCATGGGAACGATTAACATCGGGAAGTTTAGAAAAATTTAGGACAGCCACTCCCTATTTGGACACTTTTACCACCGGCGTGTTTTTTGCTGCTATGTGGTTGATGGCTAATAAAAAATTAGCTAATTGGAGTTTGTGGATTGCCGGTAATATAGTATCAATACCTCTGTATTTTGTCAAAGGTTATGGTTTTACAGGTATTCAATATTTTATATTTTTGGTTTTAGCCATACAAGGATTTAACACATGGAAGAAAAGCTTAGACAAGAACCGATCAATATCATTAAAGTAGTTCTTTTTGGCCCTGAATCTACCGGGAAAACGACACTTTCTAAACAATTGGCTCGCCATTATAACACGGTGTGGGTACCTGAATATGCAAGGGAATATTTACAAAATAAGTGGAATAATGAGCGTAAAACATGCGAAACCCACGATTTGATGCCTATTGCTATCGGACAGATGAAGTTAGAAAACAAATTGGCTAAAAAAGCCGATAAGGTTCTAATCTGTGATACAGATTTACTGGAAACAAAAGTCTATTCAGAAACGTATTATGGCGGATTTGTAGATACGGCTTTAGAGAAAGCAGCCAAGATCAATGAGTATGACCTCTACCTTTTGACTTATATTGACATACCATGGGAACATGATGATCTTCGGGATCGCCCACATATGAGAGAAGAGATGTTTCAAGCTTTTAAGAATGCTTTGGATTCACATAATAAGAAGTATATTCTTGTAAAGGGTAATAAGGAACAAAGATTTGAAACAGCAGTAAAAGCTATTGATAAATTACTTCTTAAACGCAAAAATTTACACCGGTTTTCGAAGAATTTACATGATTTAGATTTTCATCTGGGAGCTTCCGGAAATATTGAAATTGTTTAATCTTTTTCAAGTCTTTTTAAAATTCAAAAGGCTGTGAATGGTATCTTTAACTTCCAGAATGATAGCGCTCACCTGTTTTTCTTCCACTTTATTGATTTGAGCAATCTCTGTGGTGTTTAATTTTCCAAATACATGTAAATCAATCACATCTGAAGCTTCTATTGATAGAAATTGGTACAATTTAGTAAACATCTTTTTTCTTTCATCATTTAAAAAACTCAAATCAAATGTTTGCTTAACAATTTGATCAGAATCTTCAAACAAAAAAAGCTCCTTACTAAAATCTTTTTGGTGATAAGAAATGTCTGTTAATTCTTCATTCATGATAAAATCCTCATCGGCATTGTAGGTAAATTTCTCTTTGAGTTTGTTCAATTCCTGGTGTAAAATTTTATCTGTACTGATGGCTTCTTGATGCCATTTTTCTTGTTGAAAAATCTCTCGTAACCTTTTGGCGGTATGCTCAAAAAGATTAATACGCAAATCAGATAGGTTTTGCATGTCAGAAATATCACTTTGATACAGTGATATAATGGCATCGTCCACTATACCTGTAGAATGGTACATATTTTTAGGAATAATACCGAGTTGTTCGCCAAGAAACAAACGATGTTTAACATAAGGTTTTAGTTCAGGTATCAGTTTTAATATTTTTTTACTGAACTTCTTAGACTTTGATTTTTCCTGATGGACTTTTAATTTATTAACGTTTTCCATACTGCATATTGGATTTTAAATACAATTATAAAGATATAAAAAAATCTTATTTTTGTTTGCCATGCAACAAAAATTTCAAAAACATATTTATCAAACTTATCCATTTTTAAAAAATGCCAATTTGTTGATCGCATTGTCTGGTGGGGTGGATAGTATGCTTTTAACCCAATTGATGAAAAGTATGGGTTTTCGAATAGCGGTTGCCTTTGTAAATTTTAAATTAAGAGGAAAAGAAAGTGATGAAGAGGAAACATTTATCAAGAGTTGGACTAAAGAAAAGGATATTAAACTATTCACAAAATCTATTGATACAAAACATTTTGCAAAGGAAAATAAGCTGTCAATTCAAGTAGCTGCCCGGAAAATAAGATATGCTTGGTTTGAAGAATTAAGGCAAGAAAATGCATTTGATTTTATACTCACGGCACATCATTTGGATGATAGTATAGAGGGTTTTTTGATTAATCTTAACAGAGGTACCGGATTGGATGGATTGAAAGGGATTCCTGAACGGAATAATAAGATCATCAGGCCATTACTGCCATTTTCAAGAGATGACATCCTCACTTATGCCAAAGAACAAAATCTTGTATGGCGGGAAGACAGTTCTAACCTATCTGATAAATATACCCGAAATTATATTCGACATCATATTTTGCCTGAATGGAAAAAATTCAATAAAGATTATCGACAGGCCTTTTCACTGACTATGAAAAATATACAAGCCGGTTCTACCTTGTTGGATGATTATATTAAAATTATCAAAAATGATGTTTGGAATGGAAATGATGAAGTCATTACAATCAATTTAAAAAAACTACAAAAGTATCCCCATTCAGAAGAAATTCTATACCAGCTTCTTAAAAGTTTTGGCTTTACCCAATGGGAAGATATTGTAAATTTACAGACAGCCCAAAGCGGAAAATTTGTTGTTTCAGCATCATATCAGTTAACCAAAGACAGATCTCATTTACTTTTGACCAAAATAAATGAGGAAGAAAGAATAGAACACCAAGTCCATGTTGGCGATACTACTTTCAAACTTAAGAATAAAACATATAAAATAACCTTATTGCCTGTGAATGACGCTTATAAAAAGGCTCAAGCGCATGAGGTTTTTTTAGATTACGATAAACTTAAGTTTCCCATGAGTCTGAGAAAATGGCAAGAGGGTGATACTTTTTACCCACTGGGTATGCAGGGTTCACAGAAGTTAAGTGATTTTTTTATCAATCAAAAAGTGGCTATACCTGAGAAAGAAAAAATTTGGTTACTTTGCGACGCAGAAGATCGGATTGTTTGGGTGCTTAACTACCGCTTAGACAATCGGTTCAGAATTTCCAAAAGTAGCCAACGAATGCTACATATTTTTTTAGAAACTTTAGAATAATTGAATTTTATGAAGTCTATTAGAAAAATTATATTTCTTGTTTTAGGTTTAATTTTTTCAAACATTTTATTAGCACAAATAGGCGGTATGCCTGAGTTAGTGGAACCGATTAAGTGGGAAACCAATCTTGAAAAAGTTTCCGATACGGAATACAATTTAGTATTTAAAGCCGATATTGAAAAAGATTGGCATCTGTATTCGCAATACAACCCTGATGGGGCTTCTTTGCCCATAGAATTTTACAGTGAAGAGGCAGATTCTCTATTTACTTTTGAAGGCAAAGCGAAAGAAAGTCCGACGGAGACAGAATACAATAAAACTTTCCAAAAAGAGGAGATCTTTTTTGCCCATAAGGCGATGCTCAAACAAAGAATTAAGCTGTTAAAAGATGATATAACGGATATAAATGTCACCCTTTATGGGCAAGCCTGTAAGGAAGTTTGTATCCAAATACAGGAAGACTTCAATTTTAATCTGGCAGATGCTTCTACTGAAATTGAACCTATGCCAGTGGCAGAAATGCACGATGCCGATAAAAAAGACGTAGCAGATGGCGGTACGAAAAAGAATAAAGGCTTGTGGACAATCTTTTTCTTGAGCTTTCTCGGAGGATTAGCAGCACTACTTACACCTTGTGTATTCCCGATGATACCTATGACAGTTAGCTTTTTTATCAAACAAAGTAAAAACAAAGCACAGGGTATAAAAAATGCCATTGTCTATGGTATTTCTATTGTGGTAATTTATGTTGCCATTGGTAGTGTTGTAACCGGTTTATTTGGTGCCGATGCGATGAATGAGTTTTCTACCAGTGTTACTTTTAATCTTATCTTCTTCCTGATCTTATTAATTTTTGCCTTTTCTTTTTTGGGTGCATTTGAAATTATTTTACCCAGTTCTTGGGGGACTAAAGTTGACCAAGGAGTAGATAAAAAAGGAGGTTATATTGGTATATTTTTGATGGCTTTAGCTTTAGCGATTGTTTCTTTCTCCTGTACCTTACCCATAGTCGGGACAGCGCTCGCCGCTTCTGCTACCTCAGGGGGTATTGCACCTATCATTAGTATGTTGGGCTTTTCTATAGCTTTGGCATTACCTTTTACTTTATTTGCTATGTTTCCTGGTTGGCTCAATGCGATGCCCAAATCCGGTGGTTGGTTAAATACCGTTAAAGTATTTCTAGGATTCCTAGAATTGGCATTTGCCTTTAAATTCCTATCTAATGCAGATTTGGTGTTAGATTTACATTGGTTTGAACGTGAAACTTTTATCGCAATTTGGATCGCCGTATTCGGAGCCATGGCGTTTTATTTATTTGGCAAGATCAAATTGCCACACGATGACGAAGGAGATCGCATTTCTGTGGGGCGTTTTTCCTTGGGCCTTTTGGCTTTGGCTTTTACCATTTACCTGATTCCCGGTATATGGGGGGCACCGCTTAAGTTGATCAGTGGATTTCCACCACCACTCAAATATGCCGAATCACCTTATGGAGTGGGCTATACCAAGCAAGCTACATCGGGAGGCGTTAATTTCGAGATAATTGAATTGCCGGAACATGCACACCTCGGTCCGCACGACATTGTGAGTTTTGAGGACTACGAACATGCTATGGCCTATGCCAAAGAAGTTAACAAACCGGTATTAATTGACTTTACCGGTAAAGCCTGTGTCAACTGTCGTAAGATGGAAGATTATGTATGGTCCGACCCAAAAGTTTTACAATCTTTAAAAAATGACTTTGTATTGGTGTCTTTATATGTAGATTTTAAAGAAGAACTACCTAAAGACGAACAATATGTCTCGAAACATACCGGCAAGAGAATAAGGACGGTAGGCAACAAATGGAGTGAAATGCAAACCGTCAAATATGGTACCAACACCCAACCCTATTATGTGATCTTAAACCACGATGAGGAAGTTTTAATAGAACCTTATTCCTATAACTCCGATGTTGATGCTTTTCATGATTGGTTAAAGGAGGGGAAAGGGAAGTTTTGATTGGTATTTGCTATAGAAAGTGTTATAAC
>JANTFO010000026.1 GCA_024763365.1 Flavobacteriaceae bacterium | reverse complement strand
ACCTACCCTTATTTTGGGCTTTACTACCTGTTTTTCTTTTAATGTTGATCTTGAGTTACAACGTTCTTATGGTTTTTCATGACGACGCCACCTCAGGGGCAAACCAATTTGCCTTGTTGTTTGTAGGCTTTGTGGCGGCTGGTATTGGTTTAGCTTATAAGGTGTCATTTAATGATATGCTGGAAAGTGTATATAACAACATAAAAACCACCAGCGGGGCTATTTTGATTTTATTGTTTGTGGGAAGTTTGGCCGGTACCTGGCTCATTAGTGGGATTATCCCAACGATGATTTATTACGGCTTGCAAATATTAAACCCAACGATATTTCTTGCGGTTGCGGTCATCATTTCCGCTATTATTTCAGTAGTTACAGGAAGTAGTTGGGGAACTACAGCCACCATCGGTATCGCCTTGATGGGTATCGGGAAGGGGCTGGGTATTCATGAAGGTATGATTGCCGGCGCTGTCATATCAGGGGCGTATTTTGGTGATAAAATTTCTCCCATGTCCGACACGACCAACTTGGCCGCTGCTATGGCCAAAATAGATCTGTTTCGACATATCAGATATATGCTTTATACAACTATTCCTTCGGTTAGTTTAACAGTATTATTATTTGTCATTCTCGGATTTTTTCAAAAACCGGCAGGAGAAATAGCGCATTTACACATATTGGACGGCATTAAAAACACCTTTACTATTTCACCTTGGTTGTTGTTAGTACCTCTGGCAGTAATTGTGTTGATCATTAAAAAAGTAGAACCGGTCATCGCTTTGTTGATAGGGACAATTTTAGGAGGAATTGCAGCGGTTATTGCCCAACCTCATGTTTTAGAAGGGGTATTACAAACAGACAACTTAACGATTCATGATTCTTATAAAGCTGTGATGAATGCCGCTGTAACCGACATTCAAATTGAAACCGGGGATGCAACTTTAAACGACCTATTTTCATCCGGTGGTATGAAAGGTATGTTGACAACCGTATGGCTGATTTTGTCTGCTATGGTTTTTGGGGGCGTAATGGAAGCTATTGGGGCTTTACACAGTATAAGTAGTGCTTTGTTGAGAATGGCGAAAGGAGACTTTGGGGTTTTTGCCAGTACGGCCACTACCTGCGTGTTTTTTAACGGTACGGTTTCTGATCAGTATCTCGCCATTGTTGTGCCGGGTAAAATGTATAGTGAAGCCTTTAAAGACAGGAAGTTAGCCCCTGAAAATTTAAGTAGAACTTTAGAGGATTCGGGTACGGTAACTTCAGTTTTATTTCCATGGAATACCGGAGGGGCTTATAACTCGGGTGTTTTAGGCGTAGCCACGATAGCCTATGTGCCTTTTGCTTTTTTCAATTTAATAAGCCCTTTGATGACCTTACTTTTCGCCGCTTTAAAGATTAGGATAAAAAGAATAACAAATTCAAGTTCGTCGGATGAGTCTAGGTTAAAAAGCAATTAAAAATCTAACTTCAACTGCTCCGGCACCAACCGAAAACTTTTCCGGTGGTATTTTGTCGTTCCGTGTTGCATGATAGCTTCCCGGTGTACTTTTGTGGGATAACCCTTGTTTTGACCCCAACTATACTGAGGGTATTCATGGTGTATTTTTTCCATATAGGCATCCCGGTAGGTTTTAGCTAAAACCGAAGCGGCAGCGATATTCATAAGTTTCCCATCTCCTTTGATCACACATAGGTAAGGGATGTTTTGGTAAGGCACGAACTTATTTCCATCAACAGCTATAAATTCCGGTTTTTGATTGAGTTGGGCTAAAGCCAAATGCATGGCTTTGATTGAAGCTCTGAGGATATTGAGTTCGTCAATTTCATTAGGGTAAACAAAGCTTACCCCATAACTAATGGCTTCTTTTTCAATGATGGGTCTTAGGTCATTTCTTTTTTTTCCCGATAGTTTTTTGGAGTCGTTAAGCAGTTCGTCTTTGAAATCCTGTGGTAGAATTACTGCTGCAGCTACCACTGGTCCGGCAAGGCAACCCCTACCAGCTTCATCAGTGCCAGCTTCTAAAATACCAGGATGTACTTGTAACTTTAACACCTTTTTATAGGATTTGAAAGCAAAATAAAGAATTTTTATGCAATTTTGAACTCTGATTTATCAATAAGGCTTTTTATGCTGAAGAACAGATGTTTATTTTTATTTTTTTTATGGCTTCTAAATAGCAGTTTAGTAGCTCAAATACTGGAAAAACCAACAGATCGCTCGGTCAGTGGCAGGCAGTTGGGGGATAGTATTTATGAATCTAAATTTGATAATCGACAAAGTATAAAACTTAGTGATAAAACGCACTATACAGATTATAAGATCATTTCTTTTGACAAGGATACTACGGTTATAGATACGACACTTTCTTTAAAAAAAGAACGACTTTTTAACCATTTACGTAAAGATATTTTTGAGCTGAACCCTTTACATAATCTCGGCATGACATATAACCTATTGGGTCATGATTTTAGTGGAGTGAGCCTGTTCCCTCAAACTGGCATGTCAGCCAAACACCTAGATTACTTAGCGAGAGAAGATATTAAGTATTATCGCGTACCTACGCCAACTTCTGAGTTGTTTTTTAGAACAGGCATCCAACAAGGACAAATATTGAATTCGATGTTAACCACAAATGTAAGCCCTGAATTAAATTTAGCTTTGGCTTACAAAGGTTTACGCTCGCTTGGAGATTATCGAAATGCCTTAGCCAGCCATCAGAATTTTAGGGTGAGTACCAATTATCAGGGTAAAAAGAAAAAATATCAAGCACGTTTTCATTATGCTGCCAATAAGCTTATGAATCAGGAAAATGGGGGTTTAACAGATGAATCCATACAGTTTTTTAGAGAAGATAACTCAGAATATCATGACAGAGAAAGATTAGAAGTAAACTTTACCAATGCAGAAAGTTTACTTAAAAACCGGTCGTTTTACCTGGATCACCAGTATAATTTATGGAAAACAAAAGATTCTGTTCTCAATAAAAGAACCGCTTTTGATGTGGGGCATAGCATTACCTATTCCAAAAAGCATTATAAATACACACAGACTTCGGCCAGCGATTTTTTTGGGGAGGCATATGAAAACAGTGTTTTAGATAGTGTGTCACACAAAACATTTGAAAATGTTTTATACGGCAAAATGCGGTCACCCTATCTTTTAGGAAGTATTAAGTTTGAGATAGGGCAAAGAAATACTGATTATGCTTATAATCGAGTACTTTATACAGATGATAATAAAATACCAAATCAAATAACAGATAATCAAATATATACGGGTGCTAATTGGAAAGCAAACTTTAAAAAATTTCACTTAGAAACTAAAGCTGGTTCTGTGTTGTCAGGAGAGTATAAAGGTACTTATCTTAGTGGCAAGGCCGGTTATGCTAAAGACAGTTTATTTCAGCTCTGGGGGCAGGTTTCTTTTGTGTCAAAACCACCTAATTATAATACACTTTTATACCAAAGTGATTATATAGATTATAACTGGTATCACCCCGATTTTGATAATGAACATACGCAATACATTTCCGGAGAATTTTTATCAAATAAGTGGGGGGATGTCAAATTTGAATCGGTAATCAAAAACAATTACACCTATTTTGATGAAAACTCTCAGCCGAAGCAATTTGGCGATATTGTTTATTACACCAAAATCAGGGCACACAAAGCTTTTACCTATAAAAAATTTACTTTAGACAACACGCTTTTATTACAAAAAGTATGGAGCGGAGAAGGGGTTCTTCATGTGCCGGAACTCGTAACGGAAAATGCCCTATATTTTACCGATTATGTGTTTAAAGGCGATCCTTTGTATTTGCAGACAGGTATTAATTTTAAATATTTTACCAAATATTACGCCGATGAGTTGAATCCTTTGTTAAACGAGTTTTACTTGCAAAACCAGACGAAAATCGGGAATTACCCTTTGATCGATGTATTTGTCAACGGGCAAATTCGCCGGACACGATTGTATTTTAAAGCCGAAAATGTAAATTCCTTTTTTACAGGCCGGGATTATTTTGTAACACCTAACCAACCTTACCGAGATTTTACAATTCGTTTTGGCTTGGTTTGGAATTTCTTTATTTAAATGTAAATTCTTTTTACTAATAACTTTTAAACTATAAACTCTTATGGCCGCCACACCTTCTAATATGTTACCAATAGGTACAAAAGCTCCCAACTTTATACTTTTTGATACCGTCAGTAGTCAAAAGTTATCTTTTTCGGAATTAAAAGGAACCCATGGTACATTGGTGATGTTTATCTGTAACCATTGTCCGTATGTGATCCATGTCAATAAACAGCTCGTTCAATTAGCAAAAGATTACCTTTCAAAAGGTATAAAATGTATCGCCATCAGCTCAAATGATGTAGCAAACTATCCGCAAGATGCTCCTGTTTTAATGACGAAAGTAGCTAAAGAGCTAGCTTATCCGTTTCCTTATTTATATGATGAAACACAAGAAGTAGCCAAAGCATATCAGGCTGCTTGCACCCCTGATTTTTTCTTGTTTGATTCAGATGATAAGTTAGTATACAGAGGGCAATTAGACGATAGCCGCCCCGGAAATGATATTCCGGTTACCGGAAAAGATCTGCGTAAGGCTATGGATTGGCTTTTAAAAGGCAAGACAATTCCTGAAAATGAGCAGCTGCCCAGTATTGGTTGTAATATCAAGTGGAAAATGTAGCAAACCCCAAAGGTTTCCAAAACCTTTGGGGTTTAACCCATAATTAATTTACCTTTGAATGATAAAATTCAAAGATTATGTACCGCATATTATTGATTCTTTTTCTATTTACAGCTTGTCAGAATGCTACTCAAAAACAAAGGGATCATTTCAAACAAGAAATCAACCATTTTTTAGACCAATGGCATCGTGATGTAGCTCAATATGATTATAAAGCTTATTTCGACAAAATGGCTGAAGCCTCGGTTTATGTCGGGACGGACGCCAGTGAAGTTTGGACAAAAAGAGAGTTTATGGAATTTGCCAAACCCTATTTTGACAAAAAACAAACTTGGGATTTTATCCCTTTAAACAGAAATATTTACTGGTATGAACATCAAGAAACTGTTTGGTTTGACGAAGTTTTGGATACCTGGATGGGTGTTTGTAGAGGATCGGGTGTGCTGAGTAACACAATAGATGGCTGGAAAATAGAACATTACGTTTTATCTGTTACAGTCCCTAATGAAGATATCAAAGAAATCATCCAAATTAAAAAGGAAAGAGATAGTTTGTTTATAACAAAATTCAACGACAGACATGAAAAATTATAAGATTTACGCCGGAGGTACATTTATCGAAACTTCCCAAGTTTTGGAGGTACAAAACCCCTTTGATAAAAGCATCATGGCTAAAACTTTTTTAGCGGATAAAGAAATATTGAATATAGCGATTGAAAAAGCAATTGCTGTAGAGCAGGAATTAAAGCATATGCCTGTTTATCAACGCTATGAGATTTTACAGCAGATAGCATTTAAACTCAGTGAAGATAAAGAACGATTAGCTAGTATTTTATCTATTGAATCAGGCAAACCAATTCGCTATGCCCTAGGTGAAATAGCAAGGGCCATCCAAACCTTTACAATTGCTTCAGAAGAAGCTAAAAGGCTACCGCATGAATATTTAAGTATTGATTGGACACCTGCCGGCCATGGTAAACAAGGAGTTGTTAAATACGAACCCATCGGTTTGATTGCCGGAATAGCTCCTTTTAACTTTCCTCTAAATCTCGCGGTTCATAAAATTGCGCCGGCTATAGCTACTGGCAACCCCATTATATTAAAACCGGCCAGGAGCACCCCGCTTTCCACGCTGGAATTAGCTAAAATCATCAATAAAACTAGCCTACCCAAAGGGGCCGTATCCATTTTGCCTATGGATAGAGAAACAGGAAATCTTTTAGTAACCGACGAACGAATTAAAAAATTGAGTTTTACAGGTTCTCCACAGGTGGGCTGGAAAATGAAAACACAAGCCGGCAAAAAAAGACTTACGCTGGAATTGGGCGGTAATGCAGGCGTTTTGGTGTCAGATAAGGCTGATATCGACCTTGCTGTTAAAAAATGTATGATAGGGAGCTTTGCTTATTCAGGTCAAGTGTGTATCCACGTACAACGTATTTATGTACAGGAAAGTGTTTTTGAGGAATTTACAAATAAAATGATAGAAGCCACCAAAAAGCTTCAAGTGGGTGATCCTATGAACCCGGCTACCGAAGTTTCGGTGATGATTGACGAAGCTAACGCCAAAAGGGTAGAAGCTTGGGTAAATGATGCAGTTGCTGACGGAGCCAAAGTTTTAGCAGGAGGTCAACGAAAAGATACTTTTTATGAACCCACTTTGATAACCAATACGCAACCGGAAATGAATGTTTGTAGTTTGGAAGTTTTTGGTCCGGTTGTGACAGTAGAAAAATATTCTAATTTACAAAGTGGTATCGATGCTATCAATGATTCTCAATATGGTTTACAAGCCGGTATTTTTACGGATAGTATTCAAGAGTTGAATTCCGCTTTTGACCAATTAGAAGTTGGGGGCGTGATCCACAATGATGTCCCGACTTTTAGAGTGGACCATATGCCTTATGGAGGTATCAAAAATTCAGGTTTTGGGCGTGAAGGCGTAAAATATGCCATGCGGGATATGTTAGAGCCTAAGCTGTTGGTCATGGATTCTTAAGTTTTCCAACCTGAAATCTCGGGACAAAAGATTGGAAAACTTTAAAAAAAGTATATTTGTCCTTATCCTAAATTTTTACTTATCAAGTGGCCAAATCAAAAAAAATAACCCCCTTAATGAAACAATACAATAGTATCAAGGCGAAATACCCTGATGCGATGTTGCTTTTTCGCGTGGGAGACTTTTATGAGACTTTTCGGGAAGATGCCATTAAAGCTGCTGAGATATTAGATATTGTTTTAACTAAAAGAGGCAATGGAAGTGAGTCGGAAACAGCTTTAGCGGGTTTTCCACATCATGCAATCAATACATATTTACCCAAATTGGTAAAGGCAGGTATGCGGGTGGCTATTTGTGACCAGTTGGAAGATCCTAAATTAACAAAAACAATCGTCAAACGTGGTGTAACAGAATTAGTTACTCCGGGCGTATCTCTAAATGATGAGGTTTTACAATCAAAATCCAATAATTTTCTTGGGGTGATTCATTATGGAAAAAAGAAATTTGGATTGGCTTTTCTCGATGTATCTACCGGTGAATTTTTTACGGCGCAAGGTGGAAAAGATTATGTAGATAAGTTATTTCAGAATTTTAATCCTAACGAAGTATTAGTTGAAAAGCGTTATAAGAAGGATTTTATAAGTGATTTTGGAGATAACTATTATACTTTTTTTATGGACGACTGGGTTTTTCAGTCGGATTTTGCTATAGAAACCTTAACAAAACACTTTAAGGTAAATAACTTAAAAGGTTACGGTATATATGATTTAGATGAAGGGATTATTGCCTCTGGGGCTGCCTTACATTATTTGTCTGAAACCCAACATCATCAATTGGGTCACATCTCCAAGATTCAACGTATTGAAGAAGACCGCTATGTATGGATGGATCGTTTTACCATTCGTAACCTTGAGTTATACCAGTCCTACACTGGAAATGCCGTCACTTTGATTGATGTAATTGACCAAACCAACTCAGCCATGGGAGGACGAATGCTCAAAAGATGGATGGCACTTCCACTCAAACAGGTCAAACCTATTCAAGAACGCCAAGATATAGTTAAGTACCTAATCGATAATGAGGAAAGTTTTAATGTGGTGCAACAACAGATTAAAAAAATTAGTGATTTGGAGCGTTTGTTGTCAAAAATAGCTACGGAAAGAATCAGTCCGCGAGAGGTTATTTTGTTAAAACAATCCTTAGAAGCTGTTTTACCAATTCAAGAATTGGCTATTTCTACTGAAAATACTGCTTTTCATAGGTGGGGTAAAAAAATACAAGATTGTCATGTCATTTGTGAAAGAATAACAGATTTTTTAGATGTAAACGCGCCGATTAGTGTGTTGAAAGGAAATGTAATTCGAAAGGGTTTTTCACAAGAATTGGATGAATTAAGAGATTTGGCCTATTCCGGAAAAACTTATCTCGACGAAATGCTCCAAAGGGAATCAAAAAGTACTGGAATTCCTTCTTTAAAAATCGCTTCTAATAATGTTTTTGGTTATTATATCGAAGTTAGAAATACACATAAAGATAAAGTTCCCGAAGAATGGGTGCGCAAACAAACGCTGGTCAATGCAGAGCGTTATATTACCCCTGAATTAAAAGAATATGAAGCCAAGATACTGGGGGCAGAAGAAAAAATAGCTGTTCTAGAACAAAAACTTTTTTTAGAATTGGTTCAGATTTTAGCCGATTACATCGTACCTATTCAGACGAATGCGCAACAAGTTGCTCATTTAGATGTACTTTGGTCTTTTGCTTTTATAGCCTTGCAAAATTCTTATGTCAAACCACAAGTAGATGATACACATGCTATAGAAATTAAAAACGGCCGACATCCTGTGATTGAAAAACAGTTACCCATTAGTGAGCCTTATATCGCCAATGATGTGATTTTAAACAGGGAGCAACAGCAAATCATCATGATTACTGGGCCTAATATGAGTGGGAAATCCGCTATATTACGTCAAACGGCTTTGATCGTACTTTTGGCACAAATGGGCAGTTATGTACCTGCTGAACAGGCCAGAATCGGATTGATTGATAAAATTTTTGTTCGGGTGGGTGCCAGTGATAATATTTCTATGGGCGAAAGTACTTTTATGGTAGAAATGAATGAGACGGCCAATATTTTAAATAACATAACTGAACAAAGTTTGGTTTTATTAGATGAAATAGGTCGTGGTACAAGTACTTATGACGGCATTTCTATTGCGTGGGCTATTGCCGAATATTTACACGAACACCCTGCCAAAGCTAAAACTCTTTTTGCAACACATTACCATGAATTAAACGATATGACCCATCGTTTTGAACGAATTAAGAATTTTAATGTAAGTGTGAAAGAGTTAAAGGATAAAGTTATTTTCTTACGTAAATTAGTGCCGGGGGGTAGTGAGCATAGTTTTGGAATCTATGTAGCTCAACTGGCAGGTATGCCTACACCGGTGATTCACAGAGCAAAGAAAATATTAAAACGATTAGAAGAAACTCATACCGACAAAGATGTAAAAAACAAATTACATAAGGAAGTGACAGAAGAAATGCAATTGAGTTTTTTTCAGTTAGACGATCCTTTATTAGAGGAAATCAAAGAGGAAATTTTACAAACCAATATAGATGCTTTAACACCGATTGAAGCACTGATGAAGTTGAATGAAATTAAAAGACTATTATTGGGAAGAAGAAGTAAATAAGTTTTTTTTATTCAGCACTAATCATTTTATTAAATAAATGAGAATAGAATTAGGAATTTTTTGGGTTATATTAAGTATCGCTCCTTTATCAATTTATGCTCAAGAGGCCTTTACTGTTGCCACTTATCATAACTTAAGTATTTATTGGTCGCCAGAAGGTGGTAGTATTGATAATCCGGTAAGTGTTGCGTATAAAGTCTCCGGGACAAATACTTGGTTAAACGGGTTAGATTTAAAGTACAATCCGATAATTAATTGTGGTATAAACCCTCATACAGGGGTGCGTTATGACAAGGCTGATTATAGAGGATGTTTAGCCAATTTAACCCCCGACACCACTTATGATATAAGGTTAATTTTAGAAAATGTTGGAACCATAAGTGAAATACAGGCTACTACTTGGACAGAGAATTACCCCATTGGAACTACAGTGATACCATCAAATTCAAATACCGAATTAGAGATTCATGATTCGGGAACTCCCAATGCTTATTTATTGTATGACGGAACAGGTGTTACGATTGATATTCAAGACAATTCAGAGCAATGTATCTCACTACATAATGTTGAATATGTAATCATACGAGGTTTTACTTTAAAGAATGGCGGGAAGTATGGTATAAGGTTGTATGATTGTCAAAACGTGATTATTGAAAATTGTGATATTAGTCTCTGGGGAGAAGAGGACATTCCCGGAACAGGCTTTGGCATCAATTATCAATCTGGTATTTATGCCCACAACTCCAACGGAGATGCTATAAAACATAGTACTATACAGCGCAATAGAATTCATCACCCCAAATGGGATACAAACTCCTGGGCAGAGTTACATGACCCCAGTGAAGATCCTGGAAATCCCAATAATTACCACCCTGCCGGTCCTCAAGGGATAGCTTTTTCTTATTGCGATACCGGAAATAATGTTATTAGATACAATGAAATTTGGTCAGATGAAGACCATTATTTTAATGATTTACTCGGTTTTGGCCCTAATGCTAGTTATTCCGGTTTCCCCGGACCTGATTCAGATATCTATGGGAATTATTTGGCTAATTGTTTTGATGATGGAATAGAATCTGAAGGGAGTAATACCAATGTAAGAATTTGGAACAATTTTATAGAAGAAGTTTTTTTAGCCATTGGCAATGCAGCTACCTCTGTAGGGCCTTTGTATGTTTGGAGAAATGTCAGCGGTAGAGCATATAGTCATCCGGGTAGTGTATATGGTGATTATGGCGGATTTATTAAAATGGGTTATGCCAATTCTATTGATTGGATGACGGGACATATGTACATTTTTAATAATACCATTTTACAGGTTAACGATCATGGTACCGGTGGACTTGGTACTTCGCAGGATTCTAATAGATATATTTTCCACTGTGAAACACGCAACAACATATTTCATACGAGAAATTCAACGGTGAATTCAATTTCTTTAAACCCGAGTAATAGTGATAATTCGTTTGACTACGACCTTTTAAACCACCCTTTTCCCAATGATCAGGAAGTTCATGGCATAAGTGGTATTCCCAATTATCTGTTGGGAGCTCCTGCTTTTGATTTTAACAACAAAACAGGAACTTTTGAATTAAGTGAGTTGAGTGATGGGTATGATGATGGAATCATTATACCCAACTTTATTGAGAGTTATACAGGCAATGCACCGGATATGGGGGCGCATGAAAGTGGATGGGAAGATTTTATATATGGAATCAATGCAAATTTTGTACCTCTGCCACCAAATTTTCTTTATGATGTCGATGAAGAAGAACCAAGATTATCCATATTTCCAAACCCAGCTAATAAAACATTACAAATACTTGATAAGCATAACAACAGGTTGGTAAGTGTGAAGATATTTGATAGTTTATCAAAACTTATTTATGATAATCCTATTTATAAGTATAGCACTACTGTAAATATAAGTCAGTGGAAAACGGGAGTTTATATTGTTCAAATTTTAACTGAGGATAAAAAGAAATATTCCCAAAAACTAATCATTAAATAAAATACGTAACATTTGTCAAATAAAAGTAACATATTAGTCACTGGAGGTACCGGATTAGTTGGATCGCATTTGCTGGTACTTTTAACTGAACAATACCCAAAAGTAACTGCTATTTATAGGAATGAAGCACGTATTGAAAAAGTAAAGCATGTTTTTTCTTATTACGATAAACAAGATTTTTTTCAAAATATCAATTGGATAAAAGCCGATATTTTGGATATTCCGGCTTTGGAAGCTGCCTTTGATGGTGTCAATCAGGTATATCATTGTGCAGCCAAGGTGAGTTTTGCTGAAAAAGATGAGGCATTGATGCGAAAAGTCAATATTGAGGGAACGGCCAATATCGTGAATATATCTTTATCAAAAAATGTCAATAAACTTTGTTATGTCAGTTCTATTGCTACTTTAGATAAAAAACCAAAAAATGATTTGATTACCGAAGAAAACGAGTGGAATCCGGAAAGTAATAACTACGATTATGCGATTACTAAATATGGAGGAGAGATGGAAGTTTGGAGAGCCTCGCAAGAAGGTTTGTCGGTCATAATTGTAAAACCGGGCGTTATATTAGGTCCGGGATATTGGGGAGAAAATACAGGTCGTTTTTTTAGCAATGCAGCCAATAACTACCCGTTTTATACTGAAGGTATGACAGGTTTTGTCGGGGTTCAAGATGTAGTAAAGTCAATGGTAAAATTAATGGAATCTGAAGTGAATAATGAAGCCTTTATTTTGGTTGCTGAAAACAAAACTTATAAGGAAGTCTTAACCCAAATTGCTAAATCCATCAAAACAAAAACACCCTATATAAAAGTTAACTCTTTTACAGCCAACTTGGCCTGGCGATTCTCAAATATGGTTTCTTTGCTTACCGGAAAGAAACCTCTAATTACAAAGCAAACTGCAAAATCGTCTTTATCTATAACGCGATATTCAAGTGAAAAATTAGAAAAAGCTATCAATTTTTCTTTTACGCCCATTCATCAGGTAATCAACGGTTTAGGACGCTTATTCCTGCAAGATAAAATATTAAAAATGAATCAAAAACTAAGTTAAGTAGCAGTTGTATTAGCATTCACACTCTTTATGTCTTGTGATGCTAACAAAAGTAAAGACAATCAAGATGTGCAAAAAAGTGAAACTGTTGAAAAATCTGATATGACAAAAACAATTACAGAACAAGAAGTATTAGAAGCACAGAAGGTATGGGGTGAAGGAATTGTAAAAATTGGTAATGTGTATACCGATAAAGGAGATTACAAAGCGGCAGCTGAAAAACACATAGATGAATTATATGGATATAATTTAGGCGAAGTATTATTCAAGCCCACATTAGCATCTGAAAAACAGTTTAGAACCACAAAAGAAGGGGCATTATCTTATTTCGTTGGACACGATGATAATTACCCTGAAGATCTTGGTTTTGCGATTAAACCTTGGAGTAATGTGAGATGGGAAAGTACCGGGATAAAGACAGAAGGTAATATGGCCATTGCTATGGGCAATTACTTTTTTACACCCGCTAAAGGAGGAGATGAAGTAAAAGTGGAATATACTTTTGCTTACACTAAAGATGATGAAGGAAAATTACGCATTATTATGCATAGTTCACACCTCCCTTATTCTCCTCACTAATCCCAAAAAGAAACTATTTATTAGACTAAATATTTATTCCGTTTGGCATAAAGATTTTTATAAATATATTACAAAGAATATTATCTCCGGCTTGTCGTAATTTCTACAAGCCGGAGATTTTTTTTACAAGTTACAAATCTTGTTTTTGGAGGTGGCTAAAAATTATTTAAGTATACTATCCAACTCTTTTTTAGGTTGTAAAGTATCAAGCATAACCTGTAATTTTGCGGCTACTTTTTGGTAAATTTTTTCATAGTCATTTAAGCGGGACATATAGTAAACATTGCTGTTGTGAAAACGCAGGCTGTCAACGCCATATTTTTCATAGACATAGGGCATATAGTCTATATTACGTTCTCCGAAATTGGTTTTTACGTTTTTGGCAGCATTGGCAATATACATATCTGCAAGCAAATCTACCATTAGGTCTTTTGGAATCAGGTCATCCGGTTTTTTGTAGATGGTATTGCTCGTACAGGAAACGAATAGTGTTAAAATAATTAATATATAAAAATATCTAAACATTTCTCTTAAAAATTAAGGCTTGGCCTTTGATCTCTTCATTAAAACTACCGTTTTTGTAGATTAGGTTTCCATTGACAAAGGTATGTGTAATACGACTGGTAAAAGTTGTACTTTCCAATGGCGACCAACCACATTTATATAAAATATTCTCTTTATTAACTGTCCAAGGTTTTGACAGATCAATTAATACTAAATCTGCAAAATAACCTTCACGTATATATCCCCTTTTATCTATTTGAAAAAGTGTAGCCGGGTTATGAGCGGTTTTTTCAACGATCTTTTCCAGAGAAATTTTATTTTTTTTAAAAGATTCCAATAAAGCAGGTAGCGCATGTTGCACCATGGGTGCGCCGCTGGGTGCTTTGGTATACACCTGCCCTTTTTCTTCCAAGGTATGAGGTGCATGGTCGGTAGCTATGACATCTATACGGTCATCGAGTACTGCTTCCCACAGTGCGGTTTGATGTTTTTCGGATTTAATAGCGGGATTCCACTTGATCAAACTACCTTTTTCGGCATATTTACTATCATTAAACCATAAGTGGTGCACGCATACTTCGGCAGTAATTCTTTTTTCAGACAGTGGAATACTGTTGTCAAAAAGTTCCATTTCCTGTGCTGTTGACAGGTGGAAAACATGTAAGCGGGCACCTGTTTTTTTAGCCAGAGCAACCGCTTTTGAGGAAGAAAGATAACAAGCCTCGGAGCTTCTTATTTGTGGATGAAGTTCAACAGGAATGTCTTCGCCAAAAGTGTCAATATACTTTTTTAAGTTGTTTTTAATGGTCGTTTCATCCTCACAGTGAACGGCAATTAGCATATCTGTTGAGGAGAATATTTTTTCTAAGATTTTCTCATCATCAACTAACATATCTCCGGTGGAAGAACCTAAAAAAAGTTTGATACCCGCTACTTTTTGGGGGTCTGTTTTTTTGAGTTCTTTTAAATTATCATTCGTACCACCGATCATAAAAGAATAATTGGCAAATGATGTTTTGGCAGCGATATCAAATTTTTCCTGCAATGCTTTTTGCGTGGTTGTTTGCGGTTTGGTATTAGGCATTTCAATGAAAGAAGTGATACCCCCGGCGACGGCTGCCTTACTTTCTGTAGCTATATCGCCTTTATGTGTTAAACCCGGTTCCCTAAAGTGAACCTGATCATCGATCATACCTGGTATAAGTAGTTTGCCTTCTGCATCTAATACATTGATATCAGGAGTTTTAGGGCTAATACTTTCTCCGATCTCCTTGATGAATTCACCTTCGATAAGGATGTCTCCTTCGAAACTTTTACCTTCATTGACAATAAGGGCATTTTTGATCAGCAATTTTTTCATATTTAGGTTGTTTTTTTGGGCAATCCTCTAAATCGTAACTGTATAACTCCAAAAATAGCTTCTTTGATGATAGCCCCACTCATTTTGGATTCCCCTCTAACACGGTCTGTAAAAATAACGGAAACTTCTTTAAAATCAAATCCGTGTTTCCATGCTTTAAATTTCATTTCAATCTGGAAAGCATATCCCACAAATTTTATCTTGTCTAAATGAATAGTTTCTAAAACTTTCCTATTATAGCAAACAAATCCCGCTGTAGTATCATGTATGGGAATACGGGTAATAAAACGAACATATTTAGAAGCAAAATAGGACAAAAGAATACGCTTGATATCCCAATTAACCACACTGATTCCCTTGACATAACGTGAACCGATAGAAAGGTCGGCGCCATCTTTTTCACAAGCATTTATTAACCTTGGTAGATCTTTGGGATCGTGAGAAAAATCGGCATCCATTTCCAGGATATATTCATAATCTCTTTCCAACGCCCATTTAAAACCATGAATATAAGCACTTCCCAGCCCGTTTTTTTCTTGTCTTATTTCTAAATGCAAACACTTAGGATATTTTTTTTGAAGTTTTTGTACTATTTCAGCCGTGCCGTCGGGGGAATTGTCATCTACAATTAAAATATCAATAGGCATGTCAAGTGATATGACAGCCGTAATGATCGCTTCAATATTTTCCTTTTCATTATAGGTAGGAATGATGACTAAACGGGATGTATGTTGATCTTTTAAAGTCAATACTTGTTAAATTTGAATGCAAATTTACTGAAATATAAACGGCAATATCATAGTTTTTTCTTAAAACCTTATTAGGGTTTTTCCTGATATTTTTGTCTTAACACCCGGCGCATTACTTTGCCTGAAGCAGTGCGAGGTAATTTGTCAACGGTAAGAACATCTACCACCTTAAATAGTGGATTTATCTCATTTTTAACAATTTGTTTAATGTCATTTAAAGCGATACTTTTATCCTTTTCTCTTATAGGAACATAATAGATAATTAATTGATCGGGGCCTCCATCAAGAGGTGGAATGCCCACAGCGGCTGATTCTTTGATAAAGTCTAACGTGTTAACTACTTGTTCTATTTGTAAAGAACTCACTTTAATACCACCGAGATTCATCGCATCATCAATACGTCCTGTGGCTTTGTAATAGCCGTTTTCCATCTGCGTCATTTCATCTCCATGTCGTCTAAGAGGGAGCCCTTTGTATGTAGGCGTCCCTTCATAATACACTTGATGGTGTTCTTTGTTTAGTAATCGATTGGATAAGCCCAAAACTGGCGGGATGATGAAAACTTCTCCTTTGTCTGAGCGCTTTCCATTTTCATCAAGGAGTATAAATTCACCTCCTAATGTTTGTGAAGAAAAAGTGCTGGGTATATTCTCCTGAACCAATGTCCCGGTAACATAGCCTCCACCTATTTCTGTCCCCCCACAGTATTCAATGATGGGTTTATGATTAGCTAGTGACATTAAATAGGTGTAGTCACTAGGATTGGATACTTCTCCAGTTGAACTAAAACACTTGATAGCCGACCAATCAAATCCTTCCATATCGCCGGTTAACTTCCAATGTTTTACGATGCTGGGCACTAATCCTAGCATGTTAACTTTCGCATCTTGAATAAATTTTCCAAAAGCTTTATCGGTAGGAGCTCCCTCATAAAGTGCTATGGTAGCTTTATTGATCAAACTGGCAAAAACCAGCCAGGGCCCCATCATCCAACCCAAATTGGTTGGCCAGGCTACCCTATCATTTTCATGTATGTCGTGATGGTAAAACCCGTCTGCAGCACTTTTTATAGGTGTGGTGTGTGTCCAGGGGATTGCTTTCGGAGCACCTGTTGTTCCTGAAGAAAACAATATGGTTGTAGTGTCGTCAGGATTACATATAGCCGATTGATGTAGCTTATTATCAATTAAAAAATCTTTCCAGTATAAATCACCTTTCCGGAGTGGGTAGGTTTTTTCTCTAACCGCAAAAACAATCGTTTTAGGGGCATTGGCTTGTATTATTTTTTCATAGAGTGGCAATTCTTTCCCGGCTCTGATCTGGACATCTTGGGTAAAGACCAATTTAGGTTGGGTGATTTCCAGCCGGACTTTAATTTCCGGTGATGTAAAACTATCTGCAACGGTTGCCACTGGGCAACCTATCTTAATTCCGGCGAGATAGATGGCTATTGCCTCAACAGTCATGGGCATATCGATGGCTATGATATCTCCCTTTTGTAGTCCGAAAGCTAACAAACTATTAGCTATTCGATTGGTCAGTTTTGCTAATTCTAAATAGGATATTTTTTCAATTGCTCCCTTTTCTTTTTGGTAAATGATGGCCGTTTTATCTTTTTTAAAAAAAGGATCATCTAGATTTGAGGGGTAACAAGCATCAGCTATGTTCATCTTCGCTCCTTTGAGCCATTGCGCTTGTTCAACCCCCTTAGATACATCAAATATTTGATTGTATTCTTTGTAAAAAGGGATGTTCAGATAAGTAATTGTTTTTGTCCAAAAATCCTTTTTATGCTTTACAGACCATTCCCAAAATTTTTGATAATTATTGATGCCACTATCTAGCATAGCTTTATAAATATTTGTGCCTTTAATCTGCTCAGAGGTTGGTTTCCAAGTTTGCTTTGCTTGCATATGAAAGTTTTTTACAAAATACAAAATTTCCTATTATAAAAAAGCCATAAATGTCTATTTATACTTTTTTATAATTTTACCAAAATTAACAAGTCTCATATGAAATTCAAAACAGCTCATATACCTTTAATGGGTATTATTCTTTTTTTTCTAGGTTATATTTGGTCAGCTTCTTTGTATCCGGGTGGTTCAAAATTCATTTTACAAGCAGATGGTTTTGATTGGTTTCATAATTACTGGTGTGATTTGTTAATGCCTACGGCTTATAATGGTATTCCTAATGAAGCTTATATTTTTGCCATGGCTACTTTGATTGAGTTATGTCTTGTCTTGGCTTTTTTGTTTTATCAATTTCCCAAATATTTTCCATTGAATGCTGCTTGGAATCGTATCATTTCTATTGCCGGTATTTTTGCGGTTGTTTTAGTGCCCTTAATTGCAACAGATTTTCATCATATAGGAGTAGCCGGTGGTAGTTTTTTGGGTTTAATAGCTATTTTAGGAATATTTAAAAGTTTGCAAAAACACCAGATGCACACCTACTTGTTTTGGGGCGTTTTAGCTATATTTTTATTAATAATCAACAATGTGATGTATTTTGCCAAAATAGGAGTATACTACCTCGCTTTTTTGCAAAAAATTGCCTTTTTCTTCGTGTTGGCCTGGTTTGGTTTTATTTCTTGGGGTATGGCAGAGAAAGGTTTAGTGAAAGTTGGGGATTAATTTTTATTATTAATAATCAATCATTATTCTAAAAAAAGGCAACTAAAATTTATGAAAAGTTTAGAAGCTTTTTTCTTAAATATGTCATATCTTTATGAGTTAAATATCTCAAAACCTAAATATTATGAAAAAATATTTGTTTTTTATTGTGGCTATGTTATTGGGAAATTTGCTTGTGCAAGCCCAAATCATCAAGCCAAAAAAGGGTAAAAAACCTGTAAAGAAAGACAATCCACAGGTAATTTTACAAAAACCGACCATTAAGCTTCCCGATAAAGTTATAGTACTTTTGGATGGACCTGACCTTAAAATTATAGATTTCTCTATTAATACTTTAGCAAGACAAACCTATTCAGATTCTTTTAAATATCCTTATACCCTTACTATTGAAAATACTGGTAATAAAGCGGTCACAGGTAGTAATTTTGACCTGACATTTCAACTATTTGATGAGGTCAACGGCTGGGGAGGCCATAACGCGCCGGGAATTAATTGCCAAAAAATTACGCAAGCTATCAATCCCGGACAAACAATTACACATTCCGGCATGTTGACTTTGATGAAATATCAGATTTCCAATCAGGATCTAAGGATCAGAGCTTATATAGATGCCGCTTGTAGCTCAGAATTTCCAAATGCTTGGGGAGATATCAAAGAAAGTAATGAAAATAACAATTTTAGTGATGAAATCACACTCTTGGGATCCTTCAATCCTACGATTGGGAATATTTCACCCAATGAGTGCATTAAGGGAGCAGATGAAGTGATCATGATGGGCGGCATGGGCTTTGGTACTTATCAGGGTAATCACGCAGTTATCATTCGAAATGGCCATCATAAGGTTGCTGCAGAAGTAACAGGCTGGAACAAAGGGGTTATTTATTTTAAAGTACCAGATGAAGTTAAAACCGGCATGAACAAAGTTTATATTGGAGATGCTACAAGCTTAGTCAAATCGACGACTTGTAACGAACAAAACCTACATGTATTAGGAGAAAAAGTTTTGGCATGGAACGATTTGATAGGCTTGTGGGATATATTTAAAGATGCTTTTACTCTGAAGCTCAACACTTATGGTGGGGGAAGTAGTTATAATAATACCTCTTTTATCAGGTTGGTTAAAACCACCCCGATTGAAGTGCCCAAAATACAGTTTAATGCAGCCGGATTGAAGTATCGTTCCTTAATCAATGATATGAACTCTCAGGAAGGTGGTATTGAATTGACCAGGCAAGCTTGTAATCATAATCAATTAAGAATGCAGGTCGCTTTTGAAAGTTCAGGTGTGGAGATTAGAACCTTTAACCGAGCGTTAATTAAAGGAGCAAAATGGTGTGACGGCTGTGTGGCGGACATTCATATTAATGACGGATTGATGGATTTACTTTTCACATTTACTTCAAGTGGAAATTCAATTGACTTTGACTTAGATACTAATTTTAAGGCAGATATCAAAGCTTCTAATGCATTCTCAGACACTATGATGAACCTTTTCCTCGGCAATTGGAACAATGATGTAAGGAATGAAGTAAATAAAGGTGTAAAAAACGGCTTGTTGAATTCTGAAAATAAGAACTATATCATCAACGAATTGAAAAATTTGATCAACTTACAACTGGGTATGGGTAACAAACATATTTTAAAATACGAATTTAAAAATACGGGGGTTCATGTGACTTATTATTAATCATTTTTCCAAAAATGAAAATATTGGTATTTATGAGCCGATTAAAACTTGTAATCGGCTCATTTTTTCTTTACATTTGAGCCAAATATATGATATAATCGGCTCATGAACTATAATTGGCAACTATCAGATTGGGGGAACTTCACATTTTCATTGCATGAAATGGAAGATATGCTCTTTATTTTTGCTGAAAAAGCGGGGCATTTAAAAGGTTTACTCAAAGCAATGCCTAAAGAATCCCAAGAGGAAACACTCATTGAAATACTGGTTTCTGAAGCTTTGAAAACATCTGAAATAGAAAATGAATATCTAAGTCGTGAGGATGTTACGTCATCAATTCGCTATAATCTAGGCTTATTTGAACCTCGAAACGAAGTAAGAGACGTACGGGCTAAGGGATTGGGTAAATTAATGACGGAAATCCGAAAAACGTATGATGAACCATTAAGTGAAACTAAACTTATGGAGTGGCATCAATACCTATTCACTGACCAAGACCACATCAATGTTGGTGTTTGGCGAACGCATTCTGCGCCAATGCAAGTGGTTTCTGGGAGGCTAGATAAACCGACCGTTCATTTTGAAGCCCCTCCTTCTTTACAAATCCCTCAGGAAATGAAACGATTTGTTAAGTGGTTCAATGATACTGCTCCCAGTGGAAAACATCCTATAAAGTACGCTCCTATCCGTTCAGCAATTGCCCATATTTATTTTGAAAGCATTCACCCCTTTGAAGATGGGAACGGTCGTATTGGTAGAGCTATTGCTGATAAAGCCCTTTCTCAAAGCGTTGGATATCCTTTGTTATTAAGTCTTTCTGCAACGATAGAAAGCAACAAAAAAGCGTATTATACGGCTTTAGAAGATGGTCAAAAAAGTAATGATATCACACCTTGGTTGCATTACTTTCTACAGGTAATCATCGATGCCCAAAAAAATGCAGAAGCATTAATTGATTTTACCTTGAAGAAAGCAAAGTACTTTGACAAGTATAGGGACAAATTGAATGAAAGGCAGCTAAAGAGTATCAATAGGATTTTTTCCGAAGGCCCAAAAGGTTTTGAAGGAGGAATGACTGCGAAAAAACACATGCGAATCACCCAAACATCCAAAGCCACAGCAACCAGAGATTTAAAGTATTTGGAGGAAATTGGAGCATTCGTTGTACAAGGAAGTGGAAGAAGTACTCATTATTATTTGAATTTACTAATATAAACGTAAGCTAGTTATACATATGAATTTGTCTAATTAGTTTGTTAAAAAAATTTATTTATGGAAATTAATTTTATACCAGACAAAGTATTAAAACTGACTAGTGAGAATGACTTGCTAGGAACAAAACCGTATTCTGAAACAATTTTTGAAATTGTTAAAAACAGTAATGGAAAGAAAAACATTGGCTTATTTGGTAGTTGGGGTAGTGGAAAATCAACTATTCTTTCAACTTTTGAAGATTTAATTGAAAATTATAATTCTACAACTGACGCTAAAAATAAATTGGTCAATAAAGATCATCGAATTGCATATTTTGAATTTGATGCTTGGAAATATTCAAGAGACGATTTTCGAAGAAGTTTTCTTATTGAAATATCAAAACGATTTAATGTAAAATATGAAGAAAAACTCCAAAAACTTTTATACAATGAAACCAGTTATGAAGATCCTGAACAAACAAAATTTAAGCTAAATAAATTAAGCTTACCAGACTGGGTTTTATTTTTACTAGTAGCCTTTGCTTTTATATTCTATTTTTTACCCATTATGGATACAAGCAAAGATTTGAAAGCCATTATTTCTCTTTTTGCAATCACAATTTCCCTATTATCAAAAGCAACATCAACAACACTTAACAAGTATAAAGTGGTAGTAAAACAAAACAAAGTCGTTGAACCTTAAAGATTTGAAGCTATTTTTGATGAAATCATTTCAGAAGTTACTGATAATAAGACCAGTAGATTCATGCCTGAATGGATTAAAAAATTTGTTAAAAAACCCAATTATTCTAAGGTAGTAATCGTAATAGATAATCTTGATCGCTGTGATGATGAAAACTTACTAATCACTTTAAACACAATAAAGAATTTTCTTGAACATAAAAATGTGATTTTCATTTTACCAGTTGATGAAAATGGTATATCAGCGTTTCTCTCAAAAAAAACCGATAATGCAGATGAATACTTGAGAAAGATATTTCATTTGATTATTAGGCTAAAAGAGTTTTCTAAAAATGAATTGTTAGAGTTT
>JANTFO010000025.1 GCA_024763365.1 Flavobacteriaceae bacterium | reverse complement strand
CTTAAAATAGGCAGGCGTATCCTCGTTGCCGGTTGCCAGGATAAAATCCCCACCCCAGGCACCGAGGCTTTTAACTTGACCGAAGTAGTCTTTGAAATATATTTTTTGAATGGGTTCTAAATCCAAAACCTTTGAAAGCAATATTTCATGTTCTTTTAGAACTTTTTCAAAATCATCCAGTGCGGTGGCTTGAGCCATCAATTGGGTCAACTCACTGACCGTTGAAATATCTTTCTTGTTTTTCTTGTAAAAATTCCGGTAGTGCTTGATGGCCTCGTCACTTCGTTGTTTTTTATTGAGATACACAAAGTAAAGCTGTTCCTTAAAAGCAGGATTGAAAGTCACTTTCTCTACTATAGGTTCCCCATCTATTAACCGGTAATAAATAGCAGCCTCCGCTTTGGCACAGGCAATGTCATACCCACTACCGCCCAAGCTATTTTGGAGTAAGGTATAGGCATCGATTTGTGCCCATTTAGCAATATTAGCGATAAGAGTCGACGAACTACCCAAGCCCCAATCTCTGTTAAATTCTAAATGTGTAGTAACGCGAAAACCGGGTTGACCTTGTAAAAAATTGGGATTTAATTTTTTAGCGGCTACTAAAATTTGCTTTAAACGCTGTGTTACAGGATCATCAGCTGAGTTTTGTTCGATTGGATAATCGATATGTCGTTCATACCAAGTCTGTCCTTTTTCATCATAGCTGATCCAATGTAAACCCTGAATACTATCTCCTAAGTAGGTAAGACTTTGTCCTTTTTGGGTGGGTGTAGCCAAGGCTAATGCGCCATCTAATACCAAATATTCTCCTGAAATTAGGAGTTTTCCGTGAGCATGATATGTTTTCTTAAAGGGTTTCAAATCCGTGTGTAAGGTAAAAGGAAAAGCTTAAAAGTGTTAATAGTCGCTATTTGTGGGTTTCTTCCCGTCTGCTATTTTTTTAGCTGAAGAAGTGCCAATTCTACGCACGCCCAAAGCGATCATTTTTAGGGCATCGGCATAAGAGCGAACACCACCGGCGGCTTTGATGGATAAAGGTCCGGCGTGGTCTTTGACGATCTGCATACCTTCAAAAGTGGCTCCGGCCGGTTTACCTCTCTCGGTTTTATAAAAACCTGTGGAGGACTTTACATAAACATCCTTATAATTTTTTTCCTCAAAATTATCGGTGACTACTTCACGGATTAGCTCAGTGATATTGGCTATTTGTTCGTCATCAAGGGCTGCGGTTTCAATAATCCACTTCACTTTTTTGTTGTGATCTAATCCTAATTTAGTGCCTTTGTAAACTTCTTCCCTGACCAAATCCAGATCACCAGCTTTAAAAGCCTCATAGTTGATTACATAATCTAATTCATCGGCGCTGTCTTCTATAGCTTTTTGGGCTTCCATCAATTTATCTGTAATACAAGCGGTACCTTCGTGAAAACCGATGACAGTTCCAATAAAGACTTTCGAGTTGGCCTCTTGCACCATTTTTTTAGCCATTGCTACATATTCAGGCCTGATCATAGCTAAGACGAAGCCTTCATCAATACATTCTTGTACAAGTTCTTTGACTTTATTTTGGGTTTCTTCTTCTGTCAAACCTGATTGCTCCGGTGTTTTGAGGTAGGTAGAATCTAAATAATCTTGTATATGTATTTGTGCCATCTTATTTTGTTTTAGGTTACAAAAATAAAAAACGCTCCTGAAAAGGAGCGTTTATCTTTTTAAAATATCAAAGCCGATTAACAGCCTTCCTCATCTTCGTACTGTACTTCTTTTACTACTTTTTTAGTAGCTTCTTTAGTAGTTTCTACAGCTTTTTTAGTTTTAGAAGCAACAGAGTCAATAACTTCTTCTGCACCTTCTTTAACTTGTTCTGCACCTTCTTTTACAGCGTCCATACCGTCTTTAGCAGCTTCTTTAGTTGCATCTACAGCATCTCCTGCAGCTTCTTTAGTAGCATCAGCAGCATTTTCAACACCCTCTACGGTTTTGTCTTTTGCTTTTTTAGCTTGCTCACAAGAAGTGAAAAGAGCTCCAGCCAAAGCAAGTACCAATAGTCCTTTAAATAATTTCATAATTTGTTTAGTTTAAGTTAATTAAAATACTTGTGCAAATAAACAATTTATTTTAATTCCGAGCAATATATATCTTTTCAAATTTAAAAAATCTCATATTTTTTTTATATTATTTACCAAAGATTAATAAATACTTCAAAAATAATGTGATATTTGTTGGAATGAGCCGTCGTTTTTATCCTTGGGTAGTTTTAATGGCACTCGCCCTGGTTTGGGGGAGTTCTTTTATTTTGATGAAAAAGGCACTACTGGGCCTTTCACCTATACAAATAGGGGCTTTACGTATGATCATGGCTGCCTTATTCCTATTGCTCATTGCTTCTGATAAGATCAAACTCATCCATAGAAAACACTGGAAATATATTTTTTTCAATGCACTTTTGGGCACTTTTATGCCGGTTTTTTTGTTTGCCTACGCCGTACAGCAAATAGACAGCAGTATTGTAGCCATTTTAAATTCGTTTACCCCATTAAATACCTTGATCCTGGGTTATCTGATTTTTGGATTCGTTTTTCGAAAGAAACAACTCCTGGGTTTATTTATAGGCTTTGGTGGGACAATCTTTCTAATCCTGAGAAGTGCACAACTCAACCCACAGGACAATTATTGGTATGCTCTGGCCGTAATCGTGGCGGCAATAGGCTATGCTTTTAATGTGAACATCTTAAAGAAATATTTGGCGGATTTGGATGCGACTGCCATTGCGGTAGGTAATTTTTTAATCGTGTTGATTCCGGCTTTCATTGTATTGGTGTTTACCGGATTTTTCTCTCAAGATATTATTCATGCTCCAGTGCTACCGGCATTAGGATATATGGCTATTTTAGCCTTTATCGGGACTGCCCTGGCGAAAATATTTTTTAATCGATTGGTACAGATTTCTTCTCCGATATTTGCCTCATCAGTGACTTATCTCATTCCCTTGGTGGCAATGATATGGGGTGTTTTAGATGGCGAAAAGATCTTTGTAGGGCAAATATTCGCTGCCGGTATGATACTATTTGGGGTTTATTTGATCAATAGAGATTAGGCAATTGTATGGGTTTTTTTAAATTTGCCACTTCGCTGACAAAAGCTTTTTAAGAAAGTATGAAATCCAAATATTTTTATATGTTCATGATCGCCTTGGCGGCAACGCTATGGGGCTTGGACGGTGTGGTATTGACACCGAGGCTTTCCAACCTGCATGTGATTTTTGTGGTATTTCTACTACATGCTTTTCCCTTTTTGGTGATGAACACCTTTTTGTTCTCCAAATACAAAAAGCTGGTGCTTCTGGACAAAAAAGACCTTATTTCCCTATTTGTGGTGAGCATATTTGGTGGTGCCATCGGTACTATAGCGATCGTATATGCCCTTTTTATCGTAAATTTTCAGGAATTGTCGGTGGTGGTACTATTGCAAAAATTCCAACCCGTGTTTGCTATCATTATGGCTGCTATAGTATTAAAGGAAAAGTTGTCCGGCAGGTTTTTACTTTGGTCTGCCTTAGCGATATTAGGAGGCTATTTCTTAACTTTTGGATGGTTTGAAACCGATTTCACCCATGATAACACCAGCTTGAAAGCAGCTTTACTTTCTTTGTTGGCTTCCTTCTCTTTTGGGAGTTCTACTGTTTTTAGCAAACGTTTGCTGGATAAAGTGGACTTTGTTTCGGCGACCTTTTACCGCTATGGTTTGACCAGTTTATTGATGTTGCCGGTGGTGATCCTGACCGGAAAATGGGTGGAGTTTCAAAACATCACCATAGTCAATTGGTGGATATTCATCATCATTGCTTTGACTTCGGGAAGCGTAGCTATTTTGTTGTATTATTATGGATTGAAAAAAGTCAAAGCCAGCCAGGCGACCTTGTTGGAATTGTTTTTCCCCATCTCGGCCGTATTAATGGATTACTATATAAACGGTGCCCGCCTTTCCTGGATACAGTGGCTGAGTGCTGCTGTGATGATCTTTGCGATTATACAGGCCGGTATCTATGCCCATAGAAAGAATTTACCCGAAACCACTGCCTAATGCCTATTTATATTTTAAATATTGAAACCACCACCAAAAACTGCTCGGTTGCAGTCTCAAAAGATGGGGAACTACTGACTTTAAAAGAGTTGCACGACGAAAAGTATACCCATGCTGAAAACCTCAATGTTTTTATCGAAGAGGCCATGCAAACCGCCGGTTTAGGGTTCAATGATCTTCATGCGATAGCTGTAAGTAAGGGACCGGGATCTTATACTGGTTTGCGGATTGGGGTCTCGACAGCCAAAGGTTTTTGCTATGCTTTGGACATTCCCTTGATAGCCGTGAATACTTTAACAGCCTTAGCCCATGCGGTCAAAGAACCTACCGATACCATTATATCTGTTTTAGATGCACGGCGAATGGAAGTTTACCAGGCGGTATTTGATCATAACTATCAAGCTTTAGATAGTACAAAAGCGGTAGAAGTAAAGCCCGAACTTTACCAAGAATACTTACAAAAAGGCCCGGTGACTTTTATAGGCGATGCTGTACAAAAGATGGAGCCAATAATCCAAGATCCAAATATAAAATTTGTACAAGCCTATCCCTCTGCCCAAGAAATGACAGCACTTTCTTACCAAAAGTTTATAGACAAAGACTTTGTAGATGTGGCTTACTTTGAGCCCTATTATTTAAAGGATTTTATTGCGGTGAAGAAAAGGGTTTAAGTTTTACTACACCTGAGGACACGTGCAATAGTTGGGTTTATGAACGCGGATTTATTTTTATAAAATGTTGGTTTTGAATACCTCTTTAAAACCAATATCCAATCTTTAGGCTCCAAAAATCGTTTTTGATATCGGGGGTAAAGGCGTAGGTCAAGCTAATGGGGCCGGCAATGGTTTTGATACCGTATTGTAAGGCGTAACCTTGTTTGGTATCATAAAAAAGACCGTTTTCAAAGAGTACATCTTTACCAACACGGGCAATGTTACCAATGGCACTGAGGTAGTGCTTGGGGTAAACCTCGTATTGGAGTTTCAGGCTGGTCTTTAAGTAATCGGTATTACCAAAACTGCCAAACTCATAGCCGTAAAAGGGGACAAACTGGCCTTGGTAAGTATCGTTATCACCTCCCAGGTGGTAGTCTAAAAAGGGATTATCATTACTACCTAAACTAATGGCTGCTTCGGATCCTATTTGTGCGGTAAAGTGCTTTGTCAAGGGTAGGGTATATTTTATTTTAACCTGTCCACTAACAAAAGGCTTGAAATCATAATACACATCATCGGACCAGAGGTACCAATGGGCTTTGCCATCAAACAAAAAACCCCGGGTAGGAAAATAGCGTTCATTCAAGCCGTCATAAGAAATGAATATACAGGGGCTTATGTAATCACTATTGACAAAAAGTTCTGTATGGGATTGTTCGGTAAAATTTTCGTTGGTCGCTTTGATCCTTTTATGTTGCCCCCCCATGCCGACGGCAAAATTATCTCTATATACTGCCTGGATGTAAAGGCGGTTGTTGTATTCGTCGTAATCCAGATTTAAGTTATTCATGATGTCACTAAACGTACTACCGGAATCGATAAATTCCGTATTGAAATTAAAGGTCTGATAGTTAGATTGTAAGCCCAAACTGGCATTCACACCGTTGTCTATAAAATAGTTGAGATTATACCTGAATTTACCACCTATCACAAAATCCGTGCTTAATTGGTCGTTTTTAAATAGGAGTGTTCTTGTGGTAATGTTGAGTAATACCCCCGATTTGAACAAGGGATCGTAATGTACGCCCAATTGAAGGTATGATTTTACCCTGTTTTCAGAAAGGTGTATATCAATGATCTTACCTGTTTTGCCATTAGAAATCTGATGTTCGATACTCCTAAAATGGTTGGTTGCCGAAAGCCGGTCTATGCCGTTATAAAAATCGTCTGCATTGATGCGTTTGCCCAACCTCAATTGCAATTTTTCTTTGATATAGGCTGAGGAATAATTTTCATTTCCGCTAATGTGAATAGCTTCCACTGTAAAGAATTCATCCCTGGGGTATGAGGCTTTGATCTTGTTTTTGTTTTCTTTTTGTTGGGCTGCAATTTTTTTAAGGGCTTCCAGTTGCCATTCAGCAGCCTCAACCCCTATTTGTATAATACTGTCGTAATGAACAAAATCTGTCACGGAATAATTCATGACTTCAGGACGGATATAAATAGCAGTTTTCTCTTTTTTAGCTTGCGTTTCATCATTGATCATTTGAAAACTGATCATTTGATCTATCATAGCCGGTAAAGAATTAAGTTCGTCTTTTAACTTCAGTTTGTTGCTGGATACATCAACACCTATTATGATATCGGCGCCCATCTCCAGGACTTCATCCACCGGGAAGTTATTGACGATACCGCCATCAACAAGGATTTTATCTTCTATTTCCACCGGTGTAAGCAGTGTAGGGTAGGCACTACTGGCTCGCAGGGCTACTGGTAGGTAACCTTTTCTTAAAGTAACTTGTTCTCCATTGACCAAGTTTGTGGCAATACAGACGAAAGGAATGGGTAGTTTGTTGAAATCTTGAATACTATTGACGTGCTCTGTATATCGCGCTATTTTATTCATTACATTATAGCCTTTATTGATACCCCCCGGAATTAAAATATTTTTGTCCTTTATGGGTAACTTGAAGACATATTTATCATTCGCTAATTTTTTATCAAAAGGCAAAAGTTTTCGTGGGATGGCATCTTCCAAGTATTGATCAAAACCCAATTTTGGCACAATTTGTTCCAATTCATCGGCGGAATAACCAGCAGCATACATGCCTCCTACGATGGCACCCATACTGGTACCTCCGATATAATCAATTCTAATGCCGGCTTCTTCTATCACTTTGAGCGCGCCAATATGTGCCAGCCCTTTGGCTCCGCCACCACTGAGGACTACGCCAACTTTGAGATCATCTTTTTCGATCTTTTGGGCTGACAGTGAAGCCAGTATAAAAATACTCAATATGCTTAATACCCATTTTTGCATACATAAATTTAGGCATTTTTTTTGAGTTCTTTCTTAAGTTGGCTGCTTTTTAAGAAATAATACATTATAGGTAAAACGATCAATGTTAAAAATGTGGCAAAGGCCAAACCGAAAATTACGGTCCAGGCCATAGGCCCCCAAAAAGCTGCGTTGTCACCACCTATATAGAAATCAGCGTTAAACTCAGTAAAGAGTTTGAGAAAATCTATATTGATTCCCAGTGCCAATGGTAATAATCCGAGTATGGTTGTAATGGCTGTCAATAGCACAGGACGTAGTCTGGTTTTACCACCCTCTATGATGCTTTCATATAAATTCTTTTTGTCTCCGATCTCATTTTCATCATATCCCAGATTTGTGGAGCGCCTTCGTAATACAAGATTGGTATAATCTATTAAGACAATGGCGTTATTTACCACAACTCCCGCTAGCGAAATAATACCAATCATGGTCAATATGATTACAAATTCCATATTAAATATGATTAAGCCCATCAAGACACCAATCATACTTAAAAAGACGGAGGTTGAAATGATAATAGGAGTCACCACCGAATTGAACTGACCTACAATGATAAGAAATATAAGCATGATGGCGATCATCAAGGCTTTGGAAAGGAAAGCCATTTCTTTGGCTTGCTCCTCTTGTTCTCCTGTAAAGGCAATTTGAATATCGTCTGGGAGTGGATATTTTTCCAATAAAGCTTTGACGTCATTATTGACTTCGGTTGGGTTAAAGCCGCTCAAAATATTTGAGGAGATAGTGACCATTCTTTTCATATCTTTTCTTTTTACGGCACTAAAAGTAGTACTGTTTTCCAGATCAGCTACAGCAGAAATGGGTACTTGTATGATTTGTCCGTTAGATTGGCTTCGGAAAGTAATCAATTGGTTCAGTAAGTTTGATTTGTCGTATCGATATTTGTCATCTAAACGAATATTAATCGGGTAATCATCTTCCCCTTCTTTATAGGTTGACACTTCTTTTCCATAAATAGAAGTTCTGATGGCATCCCCAATTTGACCGGTTGATACATTAAGTCTACGGGCTTTTTCACGATCAATTTTGACCAGTAGTTCTGGTTTGTCACGCTCCACATCCATTTTTAAGGCCTCATAGCCATTGACACCACTATCTTCAATATATTTTTGAATATTTTGAGCCCAAAGCATTACTTTGTCGTAATTATCTCCACTTACTTCAATATTAAGTGGAGCGCCTGCAGGAGGACCTTCATTAGGCTTATCTACTGCAATTTTAACGCCCGCATATTTTTTGACCAAATCCCTGATGTCATCCATTACATCTTTGGAGTCAATACCTCGCCTAAATTCAAAATCTACCAGATCTATGGTGATACGAGCTTTATTTGGGGTAAGGCCGCTACCCATATCCTGATTGGGGTCAGCGGTGCCTTCACCTACCTGTCCGATGACAGAGTTTATCAGGAAGTTCTCACCATCCGCCTCATAAGTGGCCAAATGATCCAAAATATCCTGTTCCATTTGTAGCGTAAGGGCATTGGTTTTTTCTATGTTTGTCCCTTCTGGATATTCCACATAAACATAGATCTGCTTTGGAGGTGTTTCCGGAAAAAACAAGACTTTTGGAGAGAATACTCCCATTAAAAAAAAGGATAAAAATAACATTGCTATCGTTCCCCCGAAGATAAAATAAGGATTTTTTCCTCTTAGGGCAAAACGTAGTGATTTTTCGTAAAGGCTTTCCATGACAGGGATAAAGCTATTTTGAAACCATTTGGTTCCTGGAGTAAAAAAGAATGTATTGACTAATCTTAGTAAACCCATTAGCAAACTCAATGAACCTATTGCGTTCAGCACTTTTGAGTCTGAGCTTAAACCACCTATGATTAAAACTACTCCAATGATGATAAAAATACTACTGTATAAAATAATCTTTTTGGGCTTGGCTTTTTTCTCTTCTAATTTCATATAGATAGACGTCAGCATGGGGTTTACCACCAAACCGACAAATAGAGAGGAGCCTAAAACTATAATTAAAGTAACTGGTAGGAAATACATAAATTTTCCCATCATACCCGGCCAAAGAGCTAATGGCAAAAAGGCTGCTAGAGTAGTGGCTGTGGATGCGATGATGGGAAATGCTACTTCACCCACACCATATTTGGAGGCTTCTTTCAGGCTATAACCTTCACTGAGTAATCTATAAATGTTTTCAACTACCACAATACCATTGTCAACCAACATACCCAGGGCAAGTATCAAAGCAAAGAGTACCATCATATTGAGGGTTACGCCCATCATATTTAGGATTATGAAGGACATCAACATAGAGAGCGGAATAGCAATTCCCACAAAGAGGGCATTTCTTAAACCTAAGAAAAACAAGAGTACGATCACTACTAAAATAACCCCCATGATGATACTGTTTTCCAGATTGAGTACCATTTTTTTGGTCATGGAGGAGTTGTCATTGGTTATGGAAATCTCTAAATTTTTTGGAAAAACTTTGGCTTGTGCCTCGTCTATGATTTCAAAGATCTTTTTAGAAGCTTCCAAGAGGTTCTTACCACTTTTTTTCTTGACATCCAGCATCACTACAGGTTGTAAAAACTCGCGAGCGTAGCTGGTACGTTCTTGTTGATCAAAGCTTACTCTAGCAATATCACGCAAGTAAACGATATTACCTTTTTCCTGTTTAACTATGATGTCAGCTATTTTTTGGGGGTCTTTAAATTCACCTAATATACGTACATTTCGTCTGAGGTTATTTTCTAAAAGTTCCCCTCCTGAGATGTTCATATTTTCAAATTTGATCGCTGACTCGATATCTCCAAAACTTATTTTTGAGGCTTGCATTTTATACAAGTCTATTGTAACAGCAACTTCTTTTTCTTGCAAACCTCTAATATCAACAGAAGTGATTTCTGGTAAGGCTTCAATTTTTTCTTGCAAGTATTCCGCATAATCAGTAAACTCTTCTGCAGAAAATTCGCCTGACATGTTGATATTCATGATGGGCATCATCTCTGAGATGTTAAGTTCCATCACAGAAGGATCGGCGGGTAGGTCAGTCGGGAAATCGGGTTGAGATTTGGCAGCATCAACCTTGTCTTTGACTTTTCTCAGTGCTTCTTCAGGACTAACGCTAAAGTCAAATTCTGCCATGATCATTGAAAAACCTTGGGTAGATGTTGATGAAAGCTTATCTAAACCAGATATTGTGTTTATTTCTTTTTCGAGAGGTTGTGTGACAAGACTTTCCATGTCAACGGCCGAATTTCCGGGATATACAGTACTAATAAATATCTGTGGTGTAACTACTTCCGGAAAGGATTCACGAGGCATACTTTGGTAACCTACAATGCCGCCGAGAAGCAGGATGAAAATGATGACAAATACTGTCATTTTATTATTGATAGCCCAAGTAGATACGGAAAATTCTTTAAGTATTTTACTCATTTTTCAGTCTATGTTTTTGATTAGTTTTTACTAAACTTTATTCTATAATAAGTACTTGGTCACCTTCTTTAACAAATTTACCGCCCTCATTTACGAGTGATTCTCCACCGTTTAAGCCATTTTTAATCAATACTTCATTGTTGTACTCTTTGTTGAGATCCAAAAGCATTTTTTTCACAATTGCCCTATTACTGTTTTTTTCAATTGTAAATACATAAGTATCTCCCTGGGAGTTCATTTGAATGATATGTTTAGGTAATACCACCCCTTTTGCCGAAAAATCATTGATCTGAAGATTGGCCAAAAGATTTGGTTTAAGCTTATGGTCTCTATTATCAATATCTATTCTGATTTTAAAACTTCTATTCTCAGGATTGATAAAATTTCCTACTTCACTTATTTTGGAGTAAAGATTGGTCCCTAATGCATCAAAGTTGATGATTACCGGGGTGCCTTTTTTGATAGACTTTAGATAAGCTTCCGGTACTTCTGCTTCGATATACATTTTTCTGAGGTTGATCAATCTTAGCATAGGTGTAGCCGTACCTGCCATCTCACCTTTTTTAGCAAAAATTTCATCCACTATACCACTAAAGGGTGCTCTTAAGGTAAGTTTGCTCAACTGTGTATTTAAAGTGCTTAAGGTATTCTCCAGTGCTTCTTTTTGTGTTTTGGCTTGTAAGTATTGCATTTCGGAACCTATTTTTTGTTCCCAAAGTCTTTTTTGACGTTCATAAGTTGTAGTGGCCAAAGAAAGTTGTGTTTTGATTTCATTGATTTGGTCCAGAACACTACGATTATCAAATTGAATGAGTTTTTGTCCGGCAACCACCTTTTGGCCTTCCTTAACATAGATACTTGTGATATTTCCACCCAATTCAGGTGTTAGCACAATATTTCTGTCTGATGCCAGTATACCTTGCAAGCTGATATAATGATTAAACAGGGTGTCACGAGCTGTCAAAAGTGTTACTTTTTGTAATTTCTTAGTGCTATCCAATAGGCTGATACTTTTTTCTATTTCATCTAAGCGAAGACCAAGGCTATCCATTTTTTTGAGTATAAGCTCTTTTTCAGACTTTAATTCACTTAAAGGGGTTTGTGGTACTTCTTCCACATTCTTGCAAGAAAGCAAGGATAAACCGATCGCTAAAAATAATAGTGCTTTTTTCATGTTTATAGGTGTGTATATTTTTGGTTGTAGGATGTAATTCATCTTTTTTTAATCTTTATTTTAGTTGTGTTCCTAGTTGTTCTATTTTTTGTATCCATTTTGCTCTGGTTTCGGGTTTGGATAATTTAACAGAGCCAAAATAGGTCTGACGAATGGGTTTGATACCCACAAATTTTAAAAAATGTTTCATCATTTTTCCTCCTGGATTTTTCACGAATAATCTGTAAAAAAATGGCGGTGCATCCATGGTAGAGATGATATGTGCTGTTTTCCCGGTAAGATAGGAATCCCAGGTAACTCTGTAAGGATTTTTTTTATACTTGAAGGCATATCCCGAAGTAAATACTTGTTCGATAAAAGATTTGACCAAAGCTGGTGGTGCATACCACCAGGTTGGATAAACCCAGACCAAGTGAGAAGCACTGGTGATATCATTTTGAATTTCTTTTACTTTTTCGGCGTCTTCGGCAATATAGTCCTGCTTAAAATATTCAGGCAGGTTTAAATCGGCAAGATGTATTATTTTCACTTCTGCCTTTGATGCTTCTGCCCCTTTTTGATAAGCCTTAGCCAATGCCAATGACAGGCTTTCTTTCTTGGGATTTCCGTTGATGATGAGAATGTTGGCCATTGGTTTGTGGTCTTTAGTCTATTTTTCTTGTCTAATTGTCTATTCGTTCAATTCTCAACCAACCTGCCGGCTGGCAGGTTTTTAATCTCCCATTGCAGTATCTAATGCAGCTTTTTTACTGATTAGTTCATAAATAGACTGCAAATATTCTTGTTGCTTGGTATATAATTGATTTTGAGCTTGTGTCAATTCAAAACTACCCGAAATACCTTCAAAAAATTTGATGTTTTCTTTATGTTCTATGCGTTCTGCCAGCGCCATACTTTCTTTAGTAGTTTGATAGTTTTCCAATGCATTTTCGTAGTTGATCTTAGCTGTTTGATAGGCTAGGGTGAGTTTTTCAGAGGTTTCAATTTGAGCACGCTCGGCTTTCTTTAAATTGATCTTGGCTTGTTGAACACGAGAGGAACGCATAAAACTACTAAAGACAGGGATGTTCATCTTTACGCCAAAGATGGAACTGTCAAACCATTTTTGATCTTTGTCAAAGAAATCAAACTTTTCTCCGTACGCATTTAGTCCATAGTTTAAATAGGCACTCAAACTTGGCAAAGCTTTACTTTGCTCTAACTTCACCAACAATTTTTTTGCGTCCAAGTTATTCTCTGAAAATTTATAGTCGATGTGTGTTTGATAATCAAAGGATTGAGATAATGTGTTAAAATCCTGATAATCGGATAATAATGATTCCAGATTTTGACTCAATGTAATTTCTTGATCAATAGGAATGCCCATTACGTATTTCAACATATTTAGATTGTAGGTTTCCAATCGTTGCATGTTTTTCAATTGATTATCAAGCGTTTGTAAAGTAAGAGAAAGTTGTTCTACATCTTGTTCTTCTCCAAATCCATTACTAACAATTTCCCGAGTTTGTTGTAAGTTTTTTTCTAAGACATTTTTATTCTTTTCAAGAATTTTAAGTCCTTCTCTTGTCATCAACACACCGGCATAGGCATTGATCACCCCCTCTTTGATAGCTTGTGCTGTTTTAATTTCGGTCAATTCACTGATCTTGAGATACACTTTGGCAGATTGTAAACCTACGATATATGAGCCATCAAAGATCAATTGTGACAGGGTGGCAGAACCATTTATATTCTGCTTAGTACCAAATGAAATCTCGGCAAATTCGCCAGGATTACCCCCAAAAAATTCCGCAGGGATTAATTGTACAGGAAGTTCTAAAAAGTTTTGATAATCAAAACTTGCATTTATTTGCGGTAACCCCATGGTGGTGGTTTCCCAAACACGTTTTTTGGCTGCTTTGATGTCATCTTTGGCATCTTGCATGGTATAGCTATTTTGCTCTGCAAAATTGATGGCCTGTTCTAAGCTAAAAGTTTGGCTTTCTTGACTCCAAATACTTAATGGGAGTAATAATAGTAGGAAAAAGTGTTTATAGTTCATTTTCTGTTAAGTATTTTTCTAGTGCTAAACCTCCTTTTTCAGTTGTGATGGCTCGGAGGTGATAAATGGTAAAATCTTTAGTGAGTTGATCCGGTTTATAAGTATCTGTTGGAAATATATCCGAATCACATATTAATGCCATACCACTGTAATAAAACCTTGCGATGAGGTCCGGATTCAAATCATTTCTATAATATCCTAATGCCACTCCCTTTTCCATATTGATAAGAATGCCCCTAGTCATTAATTCAATTTTTTTACGTTGTAATTCCTCGTATACTTTCGGAAAAGACTTTTTTAATTGGTGTTCGGCAGCGATATCACCTTTTTGATGCTCTTTAACAATATTATTAATTTGAAATAGCGTTTCGATTGGTGACATATCATCATCTCTATGACAAATTTGATCTATTTCATCAGCGATATTGTCAAAAAAAAAGTTTGTAGTAGCCTGTACGAGTTCTTCCTTGGTATTATAATATTCGTAAATGGTTTTTTTTGAAATACCCATTTCTGCGGCTATGTCATCCATGGTCACACTCTTAACACCCAAGCTTAGAAATAAATTGCCTGCCGTATGTAAGATCTTTTGTCGCATAAATGAATTGAATTTACAGGCGGCAAATATAGTGCAGGAAACTTAATAAACAAGAATAGTTTCCGAAGTTTATACAGACTTAATAAATATTTAACATTTGCTGTAGAATTTGTCAAGAAATGGCAAACTTGTAGTTGAATATGTTAGTGGAAATGAAATATTTTTTACTTTTACCTCAAATCAATTTTTACATGATCAAACAGGAATTATCAATTCTTTTTGCAAATTATTTGAAGGGACAGACCCCTCAACAGGAGCCCAAAAATTTATATGAACCCATGCAGTATATATTATCTTTGGGTGGAAAGAGAGTGCGACCGGGTTTATGTTTGATGGGGGCAGAAGCCTATGGTGGTGACCCGAAAAAGGCACTACCTGCTGCTTTTGCTCTTGAAGTGTTTCATAATTTTACGTTGTTGCATGATGATATTATGGACCAGGCGGAGATGAGGCGTGGAAAGCCGACCGTACATAAAAAATGGGATAAAAATACGGCTATACTCTCTGGAGATGTAATGTTGATTAAAGCATATGAATCCTTAGAGTATTATGAAGGCGGGTTATTTAAAAAACTGGTCAAGATTCTAAATCAAACGGCGAGAGAGGTGTGTGAGGGGCAACAGTATGATTTGGATTTTGAAAGCCAAAAGCATGTAAGCGAAGAAAATTATATGGAAATGATCCGCTTAAAAACTTCTGTTTTATTAGGGGCTGCTTTACAAATGGGAGCAGCGATCTCTCAAGCAGATGAAGGAGAGCAACAAAAAATCTATGAGCTTGGCATTGCTTTAGGACTGGCCTTTCAATTACAAGACGATTATTTGGACACTTTTGGCAAGCAGGAAGATTTTGGAAAGATAATAGGGGGTGATATTCTGGAAAGAAAAAAGACCTGGTTGTATATCAAGGCATTCGAATTGGCAAATCTTGAGGATCGAGAAAGACTGCTCAATATTTATAGTCATACAGCTAAAGATGTCGAAAATGAGATAGAAAGCGTAAAGCAAATTTTCAGCAAATACAATACCGGCCACTTAATTAGGAAAGAAATAGAAAAGTATTCGCTTAAAGCCCAAAATATTTTGCAAGAATGCCATATAAATGATGAAGGTAAAAAATCTATTCAATTGATCATTTCAGAACTGAAAAACAGAAACACTTGATGCAGGAAAAACTTCCAAATCAATTGATTAAAAACTTAGATAATCAGGTTTTATATCAAAAACTTTTACAACAGATTCAAAAGGATTTTGAATTATCAGGCTTGAATATTGAAATTGCAGTTGATATCAAACCTCTTGAGCTTTTTGAGTTTTTGAAAAATGCCATTAAACAAATGATCAATTATCAATTTGACATCCTAATAAATTTGTTTTATAGAATTGATATTTCCCTGTCAGACGTTAAACACCAAGACGTTAAAAACCTTGATGAAATGGCCAATGACCTTACAGTAGCCGTTATAGAAAAAACATGGAAAAAAGTGAATCTAAGAGAGCAATTATCTTAAAAATAGATTCTTACATAAGGAATTAAAGGGCTGTTGTAGATGCTCTTATCCTCATTGAATAAAACGTCGTATTGAATACCAATACTTCCATATTGGCCTACCTGATAGCCGGCACCTAAAAAGAGAGAAGGATAATTATAGAGATTATTACCTTCAATAATTTTTTGCTTGACAAAATAATGCTCATAATTAGCTGAGAGTTGCAGGCCTTTTACAGGACTATATATAGAAAGTAAGCTTGTGTTAAATACATGGTTTGTATAATTATAGAAAGTATTTTTGGCATATAAATAGCCTAATCCACTTCCAATAGCCCAGGCATCTGAAATCTTATAAATAGCTGAAGGTGATATCCCTAAAGCTGTGTAATTACTGCTAACACTTAACTGAATACCACCTCCATAGAAGACTTTACGTTCTTTTTTGGGTGGCGTTTGATTTTCTTGAGCATATATATTAGAAGAGGCTAATAAAAATAACCATGTTAAAACGCTTAGTAATATATTGAGAGTTAATACTTTCATCATAGATAAGTTTAGTTAGGAGATTTAAGAAGTTCAAATATATCTATTTTTTTAACGTTGTTTGAGTGTTAATCAGTATGTACTTTAAAAAATAATGTAAGTTTACACTTATTTTTATTAAACGATATGTCAACTAGAAGGTTTTCTATACAATCAAGAATTTTTATAGCTATGTTACTTGTGATACTATTAGCATCTGCTATGATTATTATTGTAGCTATATGGCAGTATAGAGAGCAAGCAAAAGATTATCATGACAGCCGTTTACAAAGAAAAGAAAATGCTATTAAAACAGATATATATAATGTGTTAAAAAGCACCGCTTTTTTTATAGAATCGGGAAAGCCTTCGTCGATCACACAAAAGAAAATTAATGAGATTTCTGAAGTACATAAACTCAAAATTGATCTTTATGATTTAGAAGGTACATTAATAAAGACTTCAAACCCTGAAGATGATGAATTTATAGAATCAAATTTGAGCATTGGATTAATTAAAGCCTTACAAAACTCGCCGGAACATAGATTGGTATTTGACAAAGATTATAATGGTGAAATTTATAAATCTTCTTATTCCTATATTACTGATTCCAATGGAAAATATTTAAGCATTCTACATATACCTTATTTGGAAAAATCTGATTTTTATAAAAATGAACTCAATGAATTTTTAATAAGAATTTCAATTGTATTTCTCATTATTATTTTGATTGCTGTGGTGCTAGGTTATCTGTTATCTAGATTTATTAGCAAGTCACTTAAGCAGGTAAGTGAAAAGATGAAGCAAACAGGTTTGAACCGAACCAATGAGAAAATTGATATTAAAGGAGGAAGTGAAGAAATTCACAGTTTGGTGGAAGCCTATAACAATATGATAGATCAGTTGGAAAATAGTGCCGTAAAATTAGCTCAAAGTGAACGGGAGTATGCATGGAGAGAAATGGCCAAACAAGTAGCCCATGAGATCAAAAACCCATTGACGCCTATGCGTTTATCAGTTCAAAATTTCCAACGAAAATTTGATCCGAATGCTTCAGATGCTAAGAAGATAATTTCGGAGTTTAGCCATAGTATTATTCAGCAAATTGACACGATGAACTCCATTGCTACGGCCTTTTCGGACTTTGCCAAAATGCCTGTAGCCAAGAAAGAGAGTATAGATATGGTTGGTTTGACAAAGCATGCAGTAGAAATATTTACAGAACCCTATATCAGTTTCCATTCTGATAAAAAGCAAATACAGATTCAGGCAGATAAAACCCAACTCATTAGAATCATTACGAATCTGCTGACTAATGCATTACATGCGACAAGTGACATAGAAAGTCCTAAAATTGAAGTGAGAATAACAGAGAATGATAAAGATGTGGTTCTGAGTGTCTCTGATAATGGAAAAGGTATTGCTGAAGAAGTGCGCGATAAGGTTTTTGAACCTAAGTTTACAACCAAGAGCAGTGGTATGGGATTAGGTTTATCCATGGTCAAGAATATTGTACATGCCTATGGAGGTGATATAGATTTTATTTCAGAAGTTGGAAAGGGAACCGTATTTAAAGTGACTTTCCCAAAATAGTGGAATAGAAATTGTAATGATTGACAAGAATAATTATAATTAATCTCATAGTATATGAAACGCTTACTAGTTTTATACTATTTATTACTGTTTTCTTTTGCGTTGAATTTGTCAGCACAAAAAAGCTCCACCCAGCATCAGACCCCTTATCACCATAATGAATGGTTGAAATTTCGTGTACATTATGGTTTTGTCAATGCGGGTTATGCAACTTTAAAACTCAAGGAAAGCAATAAGAATGGCCAAGAGTTTTTTCATGCGGTAGGCAAGGGCTGGACAGTTGGTGCAGCATCACTTTTTTTTAAAATCAGAGATACTTACGAATCCTATTTTACTAAAGGTTCCATAGTGAAACCTTATTATTTCAAAAGACGAGTGGACGAAGGTGGTTATACAATAAAAAGGAATTTGACTTTCTATCAAAATCCTAAAAAAGTCGTAGTAGAAGATTTACAAAAAGATACCATTAGCACATTTCAAGTACCTGCTGTGCAGGATATGATTTCCGCATTCTATCATTTAAGAAATGTAGATATTTCAAATATCAAGCCCGGAGATGAAATTAGTATCAATTTATTTTTTGATAATGAAGTTTTTCCCTTTAAATTGCGCTTTAAGTCTCAGGAAGTGTTGAATACCAAATTTGGAAAACTAAATACATGGCTTATACAACCCTTGGTTCAAAAAGGCCGGGTTTTCAGAGCTGAAGAAAGTTTGGAAATATGGGTAACAAATGATGTAAATAAAATTCCCATCAGGGTCAAAGCTTCGTTGGCAGTAGGATCTTTAAAGGCAGATTTGGATGATTATAGAAATTTGGTTGCCCCGCTACCCCTTGTTGAATGATTGATGAGAATACTATCCATTCTTTAACAGTTTTTTTATTTTCAAAAGAATATTAAATGTATTTTTGTGCTGATTTTATGTAGAATATTCAGCCATATGCCATTTAGACTTTTGTATTTCTCCCCCTTAGTGTTTTTGTTGTTTTTTACTTGCAATTCCGGTCCCCATAAAGATAATGCGGAAGCTGTTATAAAACCAAAACCTAATATAACCTACGGATATAATTTGGACAATTATTACGTAACTAATGATACGATTCAAGTAAATGAAACGCTGGGGCAAATTCTTAACAGGCATCATCTCACACCGGCTAAAATTTACCAAATATCAAATGAAGTAAAAGACAGTTTTGATATTCGTAAAATAAAAGCCGGAAAACCTTATACAATCTTGGCAACAAAGGATAGTTTGGAAAAGGCTCAAGTATTTATCTATCAACCCAATAAAATTGACTATCACGTGTTAGATTTTAGTGATTCCATCACTCTGGTAAAGAAAGAATCCAAACCAGTCAGAAAAAAAGTGCAAAAAGTAGCAGGAGTAATCAATTCCAGTTTATTTATGACTTTATATGAGCAAGGTTTAGATGATATGCTAGCCTTAAAGCTTTCTGATATATACGCTTGGACTGTAGATTTTTACCATGTTTATAAGGGTGATAAATTTAAGATTATTTATGATGAATTGTTTATCGATGACTCAATCTCTGTGGGTATTGGTAAGATACATGCTGCCTATTTTGAACATCACGGCAAGCCTTTATATGCTTTTAATTATGTAGTAGATTCTACAGAAGCTTTTAGTGAATATTTTGATGATGAATCTCGTAATCTTAGAAAAGCCTTTTTAAAATCACCCATTAAATTTGGCCGTATTTCATCTCGTTACAGTATGAGTAGGTATTTAAAGTTGTATGGAAGAAGAAAACCGCATTTAGGAACCGATTTTGCCGCACCTGTCGGAACACCCATTATGTCAACAGCCAATGGTGTAGTCGTGAAATCTACCTATGCCAGAGGCAATGGTAATTACGTGAAGATAAAGCATAATGCTACCTATAGCACTCAATATTTACACATGCAAAAAAGAGCTGTTAAAGTAGGTGATGTTGTTAAACAAGGACAGGTTATAGGTTATATTGGAATGACCGGTTTTACCAATGGTCCACATGTGTGTTACCGTTTTTGGAAAAATGGTAAACAAGTAGACGCCTTAAAACAAGAATTGCCTGCCGCAAAACCCATGCACGATTCTATAAAACCCCACTATTATGAGTATATAAAACCTATCAAAAGTGAATTAGACAGTATTCATTATCCTGTCATAGAAAAAATAGAAGAACCGGAAATAAGTGTTTAAAAACCAACTAAAATGATCACTTCACAGAATCCTACCTATACTAAAAACTGGCTAAAGCTTCATAAGCACTATCAAAGTATTTCGGTAAAAAGCCTAAAAGGTCTTTTTGACCAAAACCCTGATCGGGAACAGGAATTTGGTTTTTCATTGGAAAATCTAAAAGTTCATTTCGCCAACAATAAAATAGATCAGGAAACCATCAAATTGTGGCAGGGCTTGGCGGAAGAAATGGAGCTTTCGGATGCCATTGAGCAACTATTTCAGGGAGAGAAAATAAACCATACAGAAGAACGGGCTGTTTTACATACCGCTTTACGGTCATTTGAGAATCAGGGTATTAAGGTAGATGGCTTGTCTGTTTTTCCAGAAGTGATGGCTGTGAGAAAAAAGATCAAAGCTTTTTCGGGTTCGGTTATTAATGGTGACTGGAAAGGATATACGGGAAAAAAAATAACCGATGTCGTCAATATAGGTATTGGAGGTTCGGATTTAGGGCCAAAAATGGTGGTAGAAGCTTTGGCACATTATCAAAATCATTTAAAGGTGCATTTTATCTCTAATATTGATGGAGATGCTTTGAGTCTGACTTTAGAAAAACTCAATCCTGAGACTACCTTATTTATTGTAGTTTCTAAAACATTTACCACCATAGAAACCTTGACGAATGCAAATACTTGTCGGACTTGGTTTCTTGAAAATGCAGATAAAAAATCAATAGCAAAGCATTTTGTAGCGGTTTCTGCCAATAAAAAAGCGGTTAGTGAATTTGGCATCCAACCGGATAATATTTTCCCCATGTGGGATTGGGTAGGCGGAAGATTTTCACTCTGGAGCAGTGTAGGATTGAGTATCGCTCTCGCTGTGGGCTATGAAAAGTTTGAACAATTACTCAAGGGAGCGGAAGCTGCTGATAAGCATTTTAGACATTCCCCTTTTTCAAAAAATATACCGTTTATGATGGCTATGCTCAGTGTTTGGCATATCAACTTTTTTGGGGTAGTTGCCGAAGCCGTTATTCCATATTATGAATCCTTGAATGAGTTGGCAGCTTTCCTGCAACAGTTATTCATGGAAAGTAATGGTAAGAGTGTAGACAGAGGTGGGAATAAAGTAGACTATGCTACTGGAAGTGTTATTTTTGGCGCTACCGGTACCAATGCACAACACTCTTTTATGCAACATATACACCAGGGAACTTTCATAGTACCCATAGATTTTATAGGTTTTGAAAAACCCTATGGCAACAATAAGAAGCAGCACGTTATTTTGATGGCTAATTTCAAAGCACAAGCAGAGGCTTTGAAAACTGGGAAACCTGCTTCGGCTGTTCACCTGGATATGAAGTTTAACGGAGATAATGAAAAAATAGAAAAATTGTTACCATATAAAATTTTCGAAGGCAGCAGGCCTTCTACTTCTTTTATTTTTAATAAGCTAAGTGTCTATAACTTAGGGATGTTGCTCGCACTTTATGAACACAAAGTTTTCGTGCAAGGAGTGATTTGGAATATCAATAGTTTTGACCAGTTTGGCGTAGAACTGGGGAAGGAAATTGCCAAAACTCTAATGAGCAAGCGCTAGACTTTTGTCCATTGTCTACAATATTCAGCTTGCCCGCCGGAATGAAAAAAAGGAGGATTCATAGTCTACAGTATTCATAGTTCAGAGCTGTCTGCTACCTACTTAAGATTGGGACTGCTGACTGCTAAATGAATGCTGTTTTCTTCCAACTGAATACTGTAAACTGAGAAACTATCCACATTTGTTAATAAAAACTTAATATCTAAGCTTCTTATACGACTAAAAAGTAGCAGCTTTTTTTATATTTTTGCCACAATTGTAAGGTGTAAATATTTTACATCCATCAATAGTAATGTAATAGTATTTTATAAAAACTAAAATTAACTTTAATCAAACAAACATGAATTTTTTAAAGAACATTTATGCAATTGCATTTGTTTTGGCAAGTACGGTGATATTTGCACAAACACAATTAACAGGTAAAGTTGTAGACGAAAGTAATACAGGTTTACCCGGTGCCAGCGTGGTAGTTGAAGGGACTACTGATGGGGCTAGCGCAGACTTTGACGGTAATTTTACTGTAAACACGGCCAATGCTTCCGGCCAGGTTAAGGTAAG
>JANTFO010000024.1 GCA_024763365.1 Flavobacteriaceae bacterium | reverse complement strand
TATCTCAAAGAACTTATTTCTCGCTTTATCTCAATAATTCAAACCCATAACCCCAAAAGCGGGTGCAAATGTAAAATAACTTTTTATATCTGCAAGCTGTTTTTTTAATTTTTTTCTACTTTTCATTAGTTGTTTTTTTATCACTTTGATTTTGTGAGTTTTACAATATTTAATAAACAGGTTTTTTTAAAAAATATTTAATAAATACACAAATCATTTGAAATTATGGTAAAAATACTTGTTAAGCCAAGAGTTTTTTTACGATTATATAAAAATGCTAGCTAAACATATCTCTTATTCTGTCAAAAAAAGAATTATCCTTACTTGAAGGATTGGGGACAAAATTTTCATCATGCATCATATCTTCAAAAAAATTCCTTTGCATCTTAGTCAAATGAGTAGGTGTCCAGACATTAACATGTACTAACATATCTCCGGTTCCATAACCATCAATACTTGGTACTCCTTTGCCTCTGAGTCTAAAAATTTTGCCGGATTGTGTGCCATTATCAATTTTTATTTTCACTTTTCCGGATACTGTCTCTATTTCTTTACTTGTACCTAATGCAGCTTCAGGATAACTGATATACAATTGATAATGGATATTGTTCCCTTCTCTTTTTAAGGTATCGTGTTCTATTTCCTGAATCACTACCAAAAGATCGCCCGAAACAGAATTGGTGCCAGGGGCTTCATTTCCTTTTCCACTAACCTTGAGTTGCACGCCATCCATCACACCTGCAGGAACTGCAATTTCTACCATTTCTTCTTTAACGATCATTCCGTCGGAATCAGCTCCACCAGGTCTATTATCTAAAATTTGACCTGCTCCATGGCAAGAATGGCATGTAGAAGCCGTTTGCATCCTGCCTAAAATTGTATTTTTAATTTGTGTTACTTGACCAGTACCATTACAAGTTGTACAGGATCTATAGGTAACACCAGGAGCTTGAACTTTACGACGTACTTTAACTTTTTTAGTAACGCCATGGGTAATTTCTTTAAGATTTAGTTTTAATCTAATTCTAAGGTTACTTCCTTTAACTCTAACTTGCCTTCTACCTCCACCTCCAAAACCAGAAAAACCTCCACCAAAATGACCCCCAAATATATCTCCAAAATGACTAAATATATCCTCCATATTCATACCACCTCCTGCACCAAACCCTCCTGAACCGTCAAAAGCAGCATGACCATATTGATCATATCTCGTTTTCTTGTTATCGTCACTTAAAACTTCATATGCCTCAGCCGCTAACTTGAAATTTTCTTCAGCCTCTTTATCTCCAGGATTCTTGTCAGGGTGATATTTTAAGGCCTGCTTTCTATAAGCTTTTTTAATTTCTGCCTTTGTAGCTGACTTGCTAATTTCTAATATTTCATAATAGTCTCTTTTCATGTGTTTATTATTCTGATTTTTTATAGGTAATCCCTAATAGGTTTCGGGAGAACCACCATAATCATATCTCTGTGTGTATAGAGAATTAAATATGGTAGTTTCATAAAAAATTATTTACCCACTACCACTTTTGGAAATCTGATGATAACATCACCCAGCATGTATCCCTTCTCAGTGACATCTATAATTTTGTTTTTCATTTTTTTACTTGGTGCTGGAATCTGAGTAATAGCTTGATGCAATTCAGCATCAAAAATATCTCCAATTTTTACTTCCATTTCATTTAGCCCTTGCTGTTTTAATGTACTCTTGAGTTTATTAAAGATAAGGTCAAAACCTTCTAAGAGAGCATCATCTTTTTTTGTTTTGGTACTAGAAACCTGGTTTTTAATTTCCATCAAGCCCCTATCAAAATCGTCTAAAATAGGCAATAAAGCCGTCATTACTTCACGATTGGCCGTTTTAAAAAGTTCTATTCTTTCTTTAGCAGTTCTCTTTTTGAAATTTTCAAATTCTGCAAAAAGCCTCAGATATCTATCTTTTTCCGCTGCTAACTTCTGTTCAAAATCATTATTAGCCTCTTTCTTATCTGAATCTTTTTTTTCTTTAGCCATATTTTCATTTTCCAGATTATCTGCTTGAACTTGCTCTTTTTCCTGTATGTTTTCTATGTCCTTGTCTTTTTTTTTCTTATCATTCATTTTCAATAAGGTTTTAGATTCAAAATGAGCGAGCAAAAGTACTGCCATTTTTTGAATTATGTCAAATTGGCATTTACTTTTTTATCAAGAAATCTTTTCTTAGCTTTTAATCAGTTTTAAACTGTTTTTATAGCCCGAACTATAAAGCTTTATAAAATAAATTCCATCAGGTAAATGAGATACATCATATTGCTTTGGCATTTTAATTAGGTCACCTTTATATAATATATCCAATATAGCGCCTTTTGAATCCACCAAATAAAGTTTTATGTCGGCATATGGCAATTTTCCTAATTCAAGATTAAATGAATCTTCAACTGGATTGGGATAAGCTTTGATTAAGCTTCTATTAAAAGTTTGATCAGAAGTTGACAAACCTATTTGAGTTAAATCAAAACTATACATGGACCTACCAAAGGTACCTGCATACAAAGTATTTGTAGGTTGATGAATTTTAATATCACTAATAATTAATATAGGTAAATTATCTCCAAGCACATCCCAACTTTCACCTTCATCCAAGCTATACCAAACATTCGTATCAGTTGCGATAAAAAGTGCATTAAAATTTTTAGCAATTACTATATCATTAACCGGAACATCCGGAAGGTTACCGGATATATCTATCCATGTTTGCCCTCCATCCATCGTTTTAAAGACATGTGGTGCATAGTCCAAAACATGATAACCCGATAATGTCACATAAGCTGTCATATCATCGTTGGGATGAACTGCAACTTGTGAAACAAATCTTTTAGGCAGTCCATCATCTATAGACTGCCATGTGGTTCCTCCGTCAAATGTAACAGATACATTTCCATCATCGCTTCCTGTATAGATAACATCTAAATTATTATAAGATGGTGCAATACAAGTTAAAGTTCCAAAGGCCAGTGAACCACTAGGGTGTTCTCCATCGGTTAAGTCATCACTAATAGGATTCCAATATTGGGCATTATTGGTAGATATATATAGTTTGTTACTGCCATAATAAAGCACATTGGTATCGTATGGAGAGATTTCAACCGGTGTATTCCAATTAGTCCTATCTTCATAACTTATACCATCTGCAGCCCAAGTCATTGTATTACCACCATCTGTAGAACGGAATAGGTTTCCCCATTGATATTCTGCGTAGACATAATTACTGTTGTTAGGATCGACGTTTACCTGAAAGCCATCACCACCTAGAATTGCATGCCAATCATCATTACTTCCGGTAGTTGTTCTAAGTGTATTATTATCTTGTGCCCCTCCGAAATGTCTCTGTGGTTGTAAATAATCCACCTCTATATTATAAAATTGTGTAATAGGTAAGTTTTCAAAATGACTCCAAGAATAACCGGCATCTTCTGAAATGTATAATCCTCCATCATTACCGGAGAGTATCATGTTAGCATTTGTAGGCGCGTACTCCATAGCATGGTGATCCACATGCATATAGCTATCTGAAAACCAGTTACCCCCTGCATTATTTGATTTATACAATTGCTGACCTAAGACATATATTTCGTCCGGGTTTTCTGGATCTATCCTAAGATTGCCGAAATACCAACCAAAACTGGCATTTACATCATTGATATCACCTGCCGTAATTTCTGTCCAGTTATCTCCATTGTTTGTTGATTTATATAATCCTTGAAATTCATTAGTAATAGAATTGGTAGTAAAGCTAGCAAATATGATATTGGGGTCCGATTTAGATATTGCCAATCCTATCCTACCTGTTTCTTCGTTACTAACTGGCAAACCGAAGGTGAGCTGCTCCCAGGTATCTCCATTATCATAAGTTCTGTATACACCCGAAGTGACACCACCATAATCCCGGATCCATGGATATCTAATGCGTTCCCAGGTAGCTGCATAGAGTGTATCTGTATTCGTTGGATGCATCACCACATCAATCACAGCCGTGGAATCACTGACATATAGAACTTGCTCCCATGAATTACCTGCATCACTACTTCTATAAAGTCCTCGTTCTGCGTTTTTACCGTACAAAGTTCCAGATGTCGCTACAAAAAGACGATTTTCATCTTGCGGGTCAACTACTATCCTGCCTGTATGTTGGGTTTCTGCCAAGCCCAAATGTGTCCAGGTAGCTCCGGCATCATCTGACCTATATACTCCATCACCAAAAAATGCACCGGAAGTAGCCGAACCATTGGCTTCACCTGTGCCTACGTATATTCTGTTAGCATTAGAGGGTGCAATAGCAATATTCCCGATAGAAGGCCTACCTATATTATCAAAAACAGGTGTCCAATTCTGGCCCTTGTCAGTAGTTTTAAAAACACCGCCTACGGCAGTTCCAATATAAAATACATTTTCATCGACAGGAGAAATAGCAATATCAGTAATTCGTCCGCCAATATTGATGGGCCCCTCAAGTGTCCATGAACCGGTATTGGGTGACTTCTGATCCAAAGTCGATCTCGTTTGCGAAATAGCTTTTGCAATAGCTTCTTTGTTTATATAATTATCCGGAAAAGCTCGCTGATTGTACATATACTCACCCGGATAATCTTGTTTTGGTTCATTTTTTATAATTTCTGATTCACATGAAACCAGAAGAAATGTAAACACAAAGAATGAAATAAGTATTTCCTTTACTGAAAACATGAGTTTTTTATTTTTTAGGGTTAACCAAAGTCATCTCATCTATTAAATGAGTTGCCCCGGCATATTTGTCAATGATAAATAAAATATAACGGGCATCTACCATAATATTCCTGCATATATCCGCATCATAATTGTAATCACTCATGGTGCCTTCCCAGACTCGGTCAAAATTGAGGCCTATCAAGTTTCCATAAGCATCTAAAACCGGACTACCTGAATTACCTCCGGTAGTATGATTGGTTCCAATAAAATCTACAGGCATCTTAGCATTAGTATCAGCGTAATTACCAAAATCTTTTTTATGATACAATTCCTGTAATTTTTCACTTACATCAAATTCATAATCTCCAGGAACATATTTTTCTATAACCCCATCTAAATAAGATACCGGCATATAATACACGCCGTCACGCGGTTCATAACCCTTTACCTGACCATAGGTCAAGCGTAATGTACTGTTAGCATCAGGAAAAAACCTACGATTCGGGAAAACCTCTTGCATGGCTTTGCTATATGTTTTTTGTAAAGCATCTATCTTATCTTTAGAAGTATAATATGCAGGGTTCAACTCATTGTAAAATTTTTCAGCATAAGATTCCCCTAATTGATAAGCTGCATCTTTATTCAATTCCTGCAAAACATTTTTGTTATTACCATTCAAGATACTTTCCAAACCTTCATAGGTCGTTAACTTTGAATTCTTGTAAATTTTAGCTGCTTCATTTTTCCATTTTTCCTTTCTTCCCTGCTCAGATATTTTGGTAGTTGCATATTTGGCATCGTACATATACATCAGTTTGGCAAAGATCTCCTGGTCAACTTGCGGGTTGTAATTTTTATAAAAGCCTTTAGCTCTTTTAAGAAAAGTCGTTTTCTCTTGATCAAAAGCTTCCTGCCCTTTTTGTTCAAAGACTCTCTCTAATTGATATAACTGAAATGTCAAATTAAGTAATTCTACATTGCGATATATTACTTCGATCCAATAATCCCTGGCTTGTGTTACTTCTCCATATTCCTGATACAATTTATCAAAATCAGCAAGTAAATTTTGGTATTCAACAAGCCCTTCTTCGTTGACAATTTTTTGAAATTCAACTTCTTGTGCTCTCTTTTTCTCTATAGCATTGGTTTGGGTCAAACCCTGGCTTTCGCCTATCCATTTTTTCCAATAGTTGGCTATGCCGGCAAATTTGGATGCATATTGAATTTTTATTTTTTCGTCACTACGCATGTATTTGTCCATGATGGCTAAGGAGGCTTCGCGTAAAGCAATTTTATCCGGGTTTAATTTATTGACGATCTGGTCGATAGCTACTGCCGGTAAATATTCATCTGTCCTGCCCGGAAAACCAAAAACCAGAGTGAAATCTCCTTCTGCTACGCCATCTGTGGAGACAGGTAAGAAATGCTTAGGTTTATAAGGAACATTGTCCTCGCTGTACTCCGCAGGATTATTGTTTTTATCTGCATATATTCTAAATAATGAAAAATCCCCGGAATGTCTTGGCCACATCCAATTGTCAGTGTCAGCGCCAAACTTACCTATGGAAGAAGGTGGTGCACCAACCAGTCTAATATCCTTATAGTCTTCTGTTACAATTAAATAAAACTGGTTGCCATGATCAAAAGATTTGACCACAGCTTTTTGATCTCTACTCAGGTTATATTGTTTTTTAACTTTTTCACGATTGGCTTGCATTACTTTTTCTAGTTCAGGGCCCATTAGGCTTTCAGTTCCGGTTAAGATTTGCTCTGTAACATTTTCCATACTAACTACAAAAGTTACCACCATACCCGGATTGGGTAATTCTTTACTTAGATCCTTAGCCCAAAAACCATCCGTTAAATAATCATTTTCTACGCTTGAATGCGACTGAATAGCACCATAACCACAATGATGATTAGTCAATATCAAACCTTGGCCAGAGATGATTTCAGCAGTACAGCCACCATTAAACTGCACAATGGCATCTTTTATACTGGGAGCATCTGTATCGTAAATATCTTTTGCCGACAGCTTACTACCAAGAATCTGCATCTCCATCTCGTTCATACCTTCCAATTCCGAAGGAACCCACATACCACCTTGCATTTCTTTGAGGTTAGGTTCTTGAGCTTGTTCTACAATATTTTGAGCAGTTTTACAGGCAGATAGACTGATGACAGCTATAAAAAGAAAAAGTTTGAGAAATTTCATAAAAAATAGACTTAAAATAATTGTTTAGGCAACGAAAATAGGAAATCTTATTGAGATTATAAACTCATCCGATAACGCTGAGTCATCGTATGAGTTTTTTAAAAACAAAATTGTACAAAACATTCTTTTCTAATACTTTTGCAAATCATTAATTCAAATAAGAATGATACATATTACTTTACCGGACGGAAGTGTTAAAGATTATGCCAAAGGTACTAGCCCGATGCAAGTAGCCGAAAGCATCAGCAGTGGGTTGGCACGTGCTGTGATATCTGCAAAATTTAATGACATGACAGTGGAGACAGCTACACCCTTGACAGCAGATGGTAGCTTAGTATTGTACACTTTTGACAATCCCGAGGGTAAAAAAGCCTTTTGGCATTCCAGTGCCCATTTGATGGCGCAGGCTGTTTTAAAATTTTACCCGGATGCCAAATTAACCATTGGCCCACCCATCGATAATGGTTTCTACTACGATATTGACTTTGGTGATGCCAGTATCTCAGAAAAAGATTTTCCCAAAATAGAAAAACAGATGTTGGAAACTGCCAGGGAAAAACACACTTTCCACATGCGTGAAGTTTCCAAAGCCGATGCGCTGGCGCTCTATAAAAAGGAGCAAAACCCTTATAAAATAGAGTTGATAGAGAACCTGGCTGATGGTGATATCACTTTCTGCGACCACGACGACTTTACCGACTTGTGTCGTGGGGGCCATATACCCAATACCGGCATTATCAAAGCTGTAAAAATCACCAGTGCTGCCGGGGCTTACTGGCGCGGAGATGAAAACAACCCACAGTTAACCAGGCTTTATGGTATTTCATTTCCCAAGCAAAAAATGCTTAAGGAATATTTAGAAATGATCGAAGAAGCCAAGAAAAGAGACCATAGAAAGTTAGGTAAAGAATTGGAGTTATTTACTTTCTCTCATAAAGTTGGGCAGGGTTTACCACTTTGGTTACCCAAAGGGGCTGCTTTAAGAGAAACCTTGGAAAATTTCTTAAAAAAAGCACAGCAAAAAGCCGGATACCAGCAAGTAATTAGTCCCCATATCGGGCAAAAAGAACTCTATGTTACCTCCGGGCATTATGAGAAATATGGGGAAGACAGTTTTCAGCCCATTCATACCCCTAAAGAAGGTGAAGAGTTTCTGTTAAAACCCATGAACTGCCCACATCACTGTGAAATTTATAATAACAAACCTTACTCTTACAAAGATCTACCTATTAGATTGGCTGAGTTTGGCACTGTTTACAGATATGAACAAAGTGGTGAACTCCATGGATTAACCAGAGTAAGAGGTTTTACACAAGATGATGCGCACATATTCTGTACACCCGAACAATTAAACGATGAATTTAAAGCGGTTATTGATCTTGTTTTATATGTTTTCAAATCATTAAGTTTTGAGGATTTTACCGCTCAAATATCGCTACGTGACCCTGATAATAAAGAAAAGTATATTGGTAGCGATGAGAATTGGGAAAAATCCGAAAAAGCCATTATCAATGCTGTTAAAGAGAAAAATCTAAACACTGTCATTGAATATGGCGAGGCTGCTTTTTATGGTCCGAAACTGGACTTTATGGTTAAAGATGCTTTAGGTAGAACATGGCAGTTAGGAACCATCCAAGTTGACTATAACTTGCCGGAACGTTTCGACCTGACATACACAGGATCAGATGACAAACAGCATCGACCTGTAATGATACACCGTGCACCTTTTGGTTCTTTGGAAAGGTTTGTGGCTATTTTATTAGAGCATACAGGTGGTCATTTCCCTATTTGGTTAGCAACAGAGCAAGTTATCTTACTGCCTATCAGTGATAAATACCAAAAATATACTGAAAAAGTTTTACATTTGCTTAAAAATTCGGATATTCGCGCGCTCGTAGATGACCGTAATGAAAAAACCGGCAAAAAAATACGAGATGCCGAAATACAAAAGATTCCTTACATGTTAATATTGGGGGAAAAAGAAGAAAAAGACGGCACAGTTTCTGTAAGGAAGCATGGCAAAGGTGATCAAGGATCTCTAACAATTACAGATTTTATCGATCAAATAAAGATAGAAATAGAATCATCAGTTGAAACATTTTAGTTTAATTAAATTTTAAAGTCATCGCAATATTCAAAAATCAAAGAAGGGGTAGAGGTAGTAATTACAAAAACAAGCAAGAAGAGTTTCGTGTCAACGAAAATATCAGAGTACCTAAAGTACGGCTAGTAGGAGATAATGTGGAAATGGGTGTCTATCCTACCTCAAAAGCATTGAGCATAGCCCGCGAAAAAGAATTGGATTTGGTGGAGATTTCACCCAATGCCGAACCACCGGTATGTAAAGTGATAGACTATAAAAAGTTTCTATACGACAAGAAAAAGAGAGAGAAAGCACAAAAAGCCAAAGCTTCAAAAGTAGTAGTAAAAGAAATTCGTTTTGGTCCCAATACCGACGATCATGACTACGAATTTAAAAAGAAGCACGCTATAAAATTTCTTAAAGATGGGGCTAAATTAAAAGCTTATGTATTTTTTAAAGGCCGTTCCATCATCTATAAAGACAAGGGAGAAATTCTACTGTTGCGTTTGGCACAAGACCTTGAAGAATATGGCAAATTAGAACAAATGCCAAAATTATTGGGTAAAAGAATGACCATTTTCATTCAACCCAAAAAATAATAGTTAAGAATATAAGTAAGATAAAAGAGAATAGATATGCCAAAACAAAAAACGAAATCCAGTGCCAAAAAACGATTTAAGTTGACCGGCTCTGGAAAAATTAAAAGGAAGCACGCTTTTAAAAGTCATATTTTGACTAAAAAATCAAAGAAGCGTAAATTAAAACTTACACATGCAACTTTAGTCGATAAATCTGACGAGAATAGTGTAAAAGAAATGTTGAACTTAAAATAGTTCATCTATCAGGTAACTTAATATTAACCATGGAGTTAGGCTAAATTATGAATTAAGAATTAAGAATTAAAAATTTAGAATTAAAAGTGCTTTTTTTACCTTTTACTTTTTACTTTTTACTTTCCTAATCGCCTACTACAAAAAACAATTAAAATTATGCCAAGATCAGTAAATGCAGTCGCATCCAGAGCACGTAGAAAACGTGTGATGAAACAAGCCAAAGGTTACTTTGGACGTCGAAAAAACGTTTGGACAGTAGCCAAAAATGCCGTTGAAAAAGGATTAACTTATGCTTACAGAGACCGTAGAAACAAAAAACGTACATTTCGTGCTTTGTGGATACAACGTATCAACGCCGGTGCACGTATGCATGGTATGTCTTATTCCCAATTTATGGGTAAAATTAAAGCCAACAATATCGACTTGAACCGTAAAGTTCTGGCAGACCTTGCCATGAACCACCCGGAAGCTTTTAAAGCCATTGTCGATAAAGTGAAATAAATTAATACACTTACTTATATAAAAAAATCCCGGTATGTCCCGGGATTTTTTTATTCTTTCAAAATTTTATCATAGATCACATGCTCATCGCACAACTTAATTTTTAAAATGTAAAAACCTTTATTAAAATTTGAAATATCAATTGGAAAACTACTGAATCGTTTTATAAATTTTCCTTGTTGGTCATACATAACTATTTCATCAACATCAATAGATGGTTCACTTGAATAAACTAAATTACTCGTAGGATTTGGATAAAAAGTATAAGATCTACTTTCAAACTCATTGACCCCTATATAACAATCCTCACTAAATTCCTGATCGTTATGAACATACCAGTTGGCGTATACATTGGCACCATTATTAGCAGCCTCTGCATCATCTACTTGGAAGCACGGTATTTCATCGTGACCATCAAAAAACAAATTTATTAATATATCATTATGTCCATTGTTAAGATTGACTTGCACTAATTCTGCATTATAAAAAACTGCCACATCCGTTAAATTCGGATTATTACTAAAATCAAGCTCCGAAAATACATCTAAATGAGGTGCTTCCCAATGCCCACTATAAAATTCTTCAAGTGCTACATTAGTACTTAGATCGATACTTGTTAACGAAGCTGATGCATCAATAAATTTGAGTTGCGTACAGTTAGTAATATTAAGATTATCACCTAATTCTACTATTCCTACTTCTCCATATAAAATTAGTGTTTCAAGAGATGTGGCGTTTTCAAAATTTGCATAATGCAAAGCATTGAGATATATATCTACTTTTTTTATATTTTGATGATTAGACAGATTAATCTCGAGAATATCATTATTATGGGCATATAGGTTTTCCAGAGCTATAAAATCTTGAATTCCAGTAACATCTGAAATATTTTTACTGCTAATATTTAATGTAGTTATAGTATCAATGTCGTCTGTTAACACCTGTCCATTCAAAATGCCTTCACTATCTATGCCCTGATCAATCAATGCCTGTTCAAAATTAGGATCAGGAATTTGGGTGTATTGTGCATAGCCAAAACACGAGACTAATATAAATAGGTGAAAAATATAATTATTCATTGTTTTTAATGATTAAATTCTGTTCCTGGCTACCATCATTATAATTCTTATCTATTTGATACAATCCATTATCTAAATTTTGTATAAGTTGGCTATCGTTTATCTGCATGGAATCTTTAGGGTAAGTTGTAATATTAGTATTTATTATCCCATCATTATATTTAGTAACACTCCCAAAAGATGCCGCTTTATTCCAATTGTTCCAACATTTATGCGGTTGGCTCTCTAATTGAACTATTCTGATGGCAGAATGATTTGGGTGCTTAGCTCCGTTATAAATATCTATACTCGGCTGAGTATGGATGATAGTAGAAGTATATGAAAATGTTTGTCCATAAGGTGTAGGTGACTCATATAGCTCATTAGATCCATCACCACATTCCAAAATTTCATAATCAAACCCTGATTGAAGTTTAGCCGGATTTAAAAGATACTCTCCATAGTTTCCTACAGTAAAGTAAACACCTTTATAAGGCTCATATAAAGATTCAACTGTACCAATCACTTCTGGCAAATGTTCTTGCACAAAAAATCTTATCCGTTCCCCTTGACCTTCAGTAAATGAATCCTGACAGATAAATGCATTGTGAGTATTATATGCCATATAATTATTAATTAGTATACCTTCATAAGGTACATATTCATTTGTGGGAATACAATGTACTGTCTCTTCAGGATCATATAAATAATTACAATTACCATCATGAGGTGGAAAAGGAAAGGCTGCCGGTGTATCAATTACATGATCTCCTGCAATATCAGCATTAAAACATGGATCATAAAGATCTCTAGTAACGTTCTCTGCTAAACCTGTAGTATTTTCCCATGCATGGTGTGTATGTAATAATCCTAAAGCATGGCCAAACTCATGATATAAAGCCATTTCTCTATACGGGCCACCATCATTTAATGTGTTGTATTCATACCATAGATAACCTCCCATTGTAGCTAAGCCGACAAGAGGGGCACAATATTCTCTATACATATGATCTGTTAAGAAAATATTGATGCAATCATCTTGATAATAGGGTTCTTGTGTATCAGGATCATTATTATTTTCAGCATAAGTCGAAAGTTCACTTGCTAGAGGATAAGTATCACAACCACTTTGATTTGGCGCGTTCATTCTTAAATGTAAATAAGTTGAATTATGTATTTCATCAAATCCTTTGTATTTGATAAAAATCATATATTGGTTTAATTTAATATTCATTTTAGCAACAAATGCTAATAAATCTTCTTCATCTGGAGAAAAAGTATAATTGACTCCATTATTATCTTTTACCAAATGAAAAAAACGTTAATAACCAAAGGATCTTCTGTGGTAAAATCCACTATCTGCCGTTGGCCGTTTACATTTGAATTGAAGTTTAATACTTCAACCGAAGGCTCATAAGCACAAGGTTCAATAATAATCTCTTGAGAAAAAATATTAACACTTATTAGAAAGAAAGAAAGAAAGAAAGAAAGAAAGATTTGTTTTCATAGTCTCAAAGTTTAAGGTTAAATAACTCTCAAATTTAACAATTTTTTTCTTAAACTAGAAAACATAATAAAAAATTCTAAATATTGTTTTGGTTATATTTGCACTTCAATCTTCTAAACCAAAACTAAGCAATGAGTGATCCAAACCTATCTTTCGAAGACTTTAAAAAAGAAGTATTAAACGACTATCAATTGGCTATCATCAGCCGTGAGTGTAGTTTGATAGGCCGTAAGGAAGTACTCATGGGGCGCGGTGGTTTTGGCATATTTGGAGGTGGCAAAGAAGTCCCGCAAATAGCCATGGCTAAAGTGTTTCAAAATGGCGACTTTAGATCGGGCTATTATCGCGACCAAACTTTTATGATGGCTATCGACGCCTTAACACCTAAGGAACTTTTCGCCAGTGTTTATGGAGATACGGAACCCGGTAAATCACCGGAATCCGGTGGCCGGCAAATGAACAACCACTTTGCTACGCATTCTTTACATGAAGACGGCACCTGGAAAGACCTCACCAAACAAAAAAACTCCAGTTCAGACATCTCTTGTACCGGAGGTCAAATGCCACGTCTATTAGGTTTAGCACAAGCTTCTAAAGTTTATCGTAGTCTTGAAGAATTAAAAGACTTTACTAAATTTTCTATTAATGGCAATGAAGTTGCCTGGGGTACTATAGGCAATGCCAGTACCAGTGAAGGTATTTTTTGGGAGACCATCAATGCAGCCGGTGTATTACAAGTACCTATGGTGATCAGTATTTGGGATGACGAATATGGCATTTCGGTTCATGCCAAACATCAAACAACCAAAGAGAATATTTCAGAAATTTTAAAAGGTTTCCAAAGAGACGAAAATAATCCGGGTTACGAAATTTTAAAAGTCAAAGGTTATGATTATATCGCTTTGATGGAAACCTATGCCAAAGCGTCTAAAATAGCACGAGAAGAACATGTTCCGGTCATCATACATGTTACAGACCTCATGCAACCCATTGGACACTCCACATCGGGCTCGCATGAACGTTATAAAAGTGAAGAGCGCTTGGCTTATGAAAAAAGCATTGATTGTAATACCAAAATGCGTACCTGGATTTTGGAATACAGCATTAAGGATGATCAAGGTAATACATACCGTTTTGTAAAAGATGAAGAAGCACTCAATGAATTAGAAGAAAAAGCTAAAAAAATGGTTAAAGATGCCAAAAGGGAAGCCTGGAATGAATTTAAAAAACCCATTCTAGATGCAAAAAAAGAGCTTGTTTCTCTGTTGAATCTGATAAGTGAAAAATCAGCCAATAAAGTATTTATTGACAAATTAATCAATGAACTCAAAGAAGAACAAGACATACATGCTAAACATAACTTGGTCTTTGCCAGAAAAATATTGAGATACCTTATTTCAGAGAATAATCCCAAAATACAACTACTACAAGATTGGATCACAAACTATTACCAAAAATACAAAAACAGGTACGGTTCGCATTTGTTTAGCGAAACAGAAAGAGCGGCCTCAAAAATAAAAGAGGTTAAACCTGTTTATGCAGACGAGGCACCTGACGTAGATGCACGTATCATCTTACGAGATAATTTTGATGTCATTTTCTCTGAACATCCTGAGACATTAATTTTTGGAGAAGATACCGGATATATTGGAGATGTCAATCAAGGTCTGGAAGGACTGCAAAATAAATATGGTGAAATTCGTATTGCTGATGCAGGAATTCGTGAAACAACCATCATCGGGCAAGGTATTGGTATGGCCATGCGAGGATTACGTCCGATTGCTGAAATTCAATATCTGGATTATCTTTTATTTGCACTTCAAACCATCAGTGATGATCTGGCAACCTTACATTATCGTACAAATGGAAAACAAAAAGCGCCTTTAATCATTCGCACAAGAGGACATAGATTAGAAGGAATATGGCACTCCGGTTCACCCATGAGTGGAATCAATAGTTTCTTAAAAGGCGTCTGTATTCTCGTGCCTCGTAATATGACCAAAGCTGCCGGATTCTTTAACACTATGTTGGAAAGTGACGATCCGGCTTTAATTATAGAAAATTTAAATGGCTATAGATTAAAAGAAAAATTACCCAATAATTTAGGAAAATTCAAAACTCCCGTAGGGGTTGTAGAAACTCTTATGGAAGGAGGAGATATTACTTTAGTATCTTATGGTTCAACATTAAAACTTGTATTGCAAGCAGCTCAAGAATTGAAACAGTTTGATATCCATTGTGAAGTGATTGATATTCAGAGTATAACTCCTTTTGATTTAGCTCATGATATTGTTAAAAGTATCCAAAAAACCAACCGCCTAATGGTTATTGATGAAGATGTTCCGGGAGGAGCCTCTGCTTACATTATGAACGAAGTTTTACATACTCAAAATGCTTATCAATATATGGACAGCAAACCCATTACTTTGTGTTCGGATAATCATCGCCCCGCCTATGGCACAGATGGGGATTATTTCTCTAACAGAAATCCGGAAGATATTTTTGAAGCTATTTACAAGGTTATGCATGAAGCAAATCCTTCAAAATATCCGGCACTTTATTAAGAATACTTCAATTTATATATTCTCTCAGGACTTTTTTTAACATATTTTTTAAAACAATCTATTTTAAATGACTTTTGTCATTTAATAAAAAAGCGATTAACTGTAAATTCGCCATAACTTTTTAGTTAAAAGTTTCATTTTTAATTTTTAAATTTTAAACTAATGGCAAAAGTAATAGGAGCAGTTGTTATAGATACAGAAGCTTGCAAAGGTTGTGACATATGTGTACATGCTTGCCCGACAGATGTATTAAAACTCAATGACCAAGTAAATGGAAAAGGGTACAACCCTGCATATCCGGCTAATCATGCTGCATGTACGGGTTGTAAAATATGCGCATTGGTTTGTCCCGATATGTGCATCACAGTATATCAATATAAACCGGATAAAGTCGCTTAATTTTAAAGAATAAAACATACGAAATATGGAAGACGTAAAATTAATGAAGGGTAATGAGGCTTTAGCTGAGGCAGCTATAAGAGCTGGTGCTGACGCTTATTTTGGTTACCCTATCACGCCTCAATCAGAAGTTATAGAATATTTAATGTTAGAGAGGCCTGAACATCGTACGGGCATGGTTGTCTTACAAGCTGAAAGTGAATTAGCTGCCATTAATATGGTATACGGTGCTGCCGGAGCGGGTAAAAGAGCAATGACCTCTTCATCAAGCCCGGGAATTAGTCTCAAACTGGAAGGTATCTCATATATCGCAGGATCTGAATTGCCTTGTCTAATAGTAAATGTACAAAGAGGTGGGCCTGGTTTAGGTACTATACAGCCTGCTCAAGCGGATTACTTTCAAGCTGTAAAAGGAGGAGGTCATGGTGATTATAGATTACTCGTTTTAGCACCATCCACCGTTCAGGAAATGGCAGATTTTGTAAGCTTGGGATTTGACTTAGCATTCAAATACAGAAACCCTGTTATGATCTTATCAGACGGAGCCATTGGGCAAATGATGGAGAAAGTTTACTTACCTGATCAAATAGAAAGATTGACAGATGAGCAAATAGTAGAAAAATATGGCTCATGGGCAACAACAGGTAAAAAGAATAGAGAAAGAAATATCATCACTTCTCTGGACTTAAAACCTGAAAGACACGAAAAACACAACATACACCTTCAAGAAAAATACAAGAAAATTGAAGAAAATGAAGTGCGTTTTGAAACTATTCAATGTGATGATGCAGATTACATTATTGTTGCATTTGGTTCTGGTGCGCGTATAAGCCAAAAAGTAGTTGAATTGGGTCGTAAAAAAGGGATCAAGATAGGATTATTAAGACCTATTACTTTGTGGCCATTCCCAAAAGATATCATTAACAAATTGGCCGATCAAGCAATCGGCTTTATGTCAGTAGAAATGAATGCAGGCCAAATGATTGAAGATGTTGAACTATCTGTTAAAGGAAAGGCGCCAGTGAGCCATTATGGGCGAATGGGTGGCATGATCCCTACACCAAGTGAAGTATTAGAAGCTGTAGAAAAAGATATTGCAAATATTAAAAAGCTACAAGAAGTATAAATCTAAAAATATGACAACATCAGTAATAACACCTGAAGAAATAATTAAGAAAGGTACGGTTGTGTTTAAAAAAACCGAACTTATGACCAACAATACTTTGAGTTATTGTCCGGGTTGTGGACATGGCGTAGCTCACAGGTTGGTCATGGAAGTCATCGAAGAAATGGGTATTGGAGAAGAAACCATTGGGGTAGCACCTGTTGGCTGTTCCGTACTAGCTTATGATTTTATGAATGTAGATATGCAACAGGCTGCTCATGGTCGCGCTCCTGCAGTTGCAACCGGAATTAAACGGGTATATCCTGAAAAATATGTATTTACTTATCAAGGGGATGGAGACCTTGCTGCTATCGGTACATCTGAAACTATACATGCTTGTAATCGAGGAGAAAATATTGTGATTATATTTATCAACAATGGTATTTATGGTATGACTGGAGGCCAAATGGCACCAACTACTTTGGCGGGTATGAAATCTTCCACTTCTCCATATGGTAGAAGTATTCCCACGATGGGGTATCCTATAAAAATGACTGAATTAGTTGCCCATTTACCGGGTGTTGCTTACGCAACAAGACAGGCTGTTCACGAAGCTAAATATGTTCGCAAAGCCAAGAAAGCTATTCAAAAAGCTTTTGAGAACCAACGAGATCTTAAAGGAACTTCTATAGTAGAGATAGTTTCAAACTGTAACTCCGGATGGAAAATGACACCGGTAGATGCGAACAAATGGTTAGAAGAAAATATGTTGCCTTATTTTCCTCTTGGAGATATTAAGAAATAGGTTTTATATTTAAATAATTAATTACATTAAAAACATTATTATAATAAATCATGACTGAAGAAATTATCATAGCAGGATTTGGCGGACAAGGTGTACTATCCATGGGGAAAATTTTGGCCTATTCAGGTATTATGCAAGATCAAGAAGTAAGTTGGATGCCTTCTTATGGCCCTGAAATGCGTGGTGGTACTGCTAATGTATCTGTCATATTGAGTGATGACAGAATAAGCTCTCCCATTATCAATGAATTTGACACAGCTATTATTCTTAACCAGCAATCTATGAACAAATTTGAAAGCATGGTCAAGCCTGGTGGATTGTTATTATATGACCCCAATGGCATTTCACATCATCCTGAACGTAAAGATATTACAATAGCAACTATTGAAGGTGCCAAAGAGGCTTCATCTTTAAAAAATAAAAAAACCTTTAATATGGTTGTCATGGGTGCCTTTTTAAAGATACATCCTATTGTAAAAATGGAGAACATTCATAAAGGTTTAGAAAAATCTTTACCCAAAAGACATCACAAACTCATTCCTTTAAATGAAGAAGCGATACAGGTGGGAATGGAAAAGGTTAAGATTATTCAAGAAGTATAAAGTTATATTTTTTCTTATGTAAGAATTAGTCAAAACGACGCATATATTCCAAACTATTATTAAATTCTTTCAATACTTTCTTAAATATAACTTTTACAGGTAGAATTTCATCGATAAGGCCTGAAATTTGCCCAATTTCAAGTTCGCCTTGCTCCGTATCACCTTCAAACATTCCTTTCTTAGCTCTTGCTCTACCAAGAAGTGTCAGTAATTCTTCTTGTGTAGGACAAGTTTTATAAAGATCCTGAATTTGGTTAAAAAAATCATTTTTGATTAGTCTTACCGGGGCTAATTCTTTTAGGGTTAAGTAGGTGTCACCATCCTGGGTTTCAATTACTTTTTGTTTAAATTTAATATGCGCCGATGCTTCTTCACTAGCTACAAACCTACTTCCCATCTGTACGGCTTCTGCTCCTAAAACCATAGCTGCCAGCATACTACTCCCAGAAGCAATACCTCCTGCTGCTATAATAGGAATGCTAATATTCTCTTTGAGCATTGGTAGTAATGTGAAGGTCGTCGTTTCCTCTCTACTATTATGTCCTCCTGATTCAAAGCCCTCAGCAACAATAGCGTCTACACCCGCTTCTTTAGCTTTTAGGGCAAATTTGACACTGCTTACTACATGCGTAACTTTTATATTATGTTTTCGCAAAAAAGAGGTCCATGTTTTTGGATTTCCCGCAGAGGTAAAAACAATTGAGATTTTTTCATCAACAATAATTTTTATTATCTCTTCTATATTGGGATAAAGTAGTGGGACATTAACACCAAAAGGTTTACTAGTTTCTTTTTTAGTTTTTTGAATATGCTCTTTCAATATATCAGGATACATGGACCCAGCACCTAATAATCCTAATCCTCCGGCATTACTCACAGCACTTACCAGTTTATGTCCACTCACCCATATCATACCTCCTTGAATAATTGGATATTCAATACCAAAAAGTTTATTAATACGCGTGTTAAATTTCATCTTTTAGTACAAATCTGAGTCTATATCAAAATCTTCATCTATATCTAGTTTTTCCTCATCAAAATCAACGTCATCGTTTATCTCATCACTTGTAAAATACTTTTCAGGAGGATTCATAGGTAAGGTACCAATACTTTTAATTAACTGAGGATCTTTTTGTTCTTGTAACATATCAACTTTCATTAATTCAATATAAAAAGTCCACATATTTAAATAATCGTAAACATAGATAAGCTTATTTTCCTCTTGGGTTAAAACCTCACTAATAGAGATATCTTTCATCTCCTTAACAGGCTGTTCAGACATATTATATAGTGGAATTTCTTCACCTTGTATCCAATCATTATCCGTCTTATAAAATGACGCCATTTCTCCTTCAACTAATCCAAAAAAGCTAATTACACACTGGTGAAGTGCAAGTAAATCAGCTTCTCCACTTATGTAAAAATCACGGATAACATCCTCATCTGTATCTGAAATACACCTTATAATATACTGCATCTTATTAATATATTTGCAAAGTATAAAAGTAGTATTTTAATAATATATATTATACAAGTAAGTTTAGAAAATTTTTGTAACAAGCTAAAATTTTTTTGAATAAGACTATTTATTTAAATTTACCTTCTATAAAGTTTTAAAATGCCCAAAATAGATCAGTTAAATACCATCAATAATTTTATGAAAAATACGCTAATGGAAACATTAGATATTGTTTTTACTGATATTGGTGAAGATTATCTAACGGCCCATATGCCTGTAGGGCCAAAAGTTCATCAACCAATGGGGATTCTGCACGGAGGCGCCACAGCTGCATTAGCCGAAAGTGTAGGAAGTACCGCTTCACATTTTTTAATCAATTCAGATGAATATGAAGTGAGAGGTATAGAAATCACCGCTAATCATCTCAGAAGTATTTCAGATGGTATCGTAACAGCAAAGGCAAGCTTAATACATAAAGGTAGAACTCTACATTTGTGGGAGATTAGAATAACTGATGAAAATAACAAATTGATAAGTATTTGTAAATTAACAAATATTGTCATTAAAAAATAAATTGTTTTGAGTTCAACTAAGCATCAAATTACAAATACCTTACAGGAACTTTACGAAGAAGACAAAGTATTTTGTTTTTATAGAAAAAAAGAGAGTCATACTGTTAATGTGCTAATTCAAAAAGATTTAAAATTGCATACAACAGAACTATTTAATGAGGCCGGATTTGTCATGTCTCCTTTTCAGCATAAAGAAAACAATGTTTTTATCCCTAAAGAAGAGGCAGAATCTTTGAAATACTCAATGACACCTGAACCAAAATCAATCACACATACTGATAAGCACTTACATAAAAATGGGAAACCAGATGAGCAGTATATCAACACACTTCAAAAAACCATTGATTTTATTAAAGATAAGCACGCTCAAAAAATAGTTTTATCCAGACCTGTATTTAAGAAATTGGACAATATTAAAATTGGACAAGTTTTTCTAAAAGTACTAAATTCTTTTCCTTCTGCTTTCGTTTATTTTTTTCACCACCCAAAAGTAGGTACCTGGATGGGTGCTACACCAGAACAGATCTTAAATCTTAAAAACAAGAAATTTCAAACTGTTGCATTAGCCGGCACACAGCTTATTCATGAAAAAGTGATTTGGAATCAAAAAGAAAAAGATGAGCAACAATTAGTTACAGATTTTATCGTTGACCAACTCTTACCTATCTCAATTTATCTTAACATCTCAAATCCCTATACTTTTCCTTCAGGACATTTAGCACATCTAAAAACTGATATTGAAGGAGAAATAGGATCTGGCATTGACCACATCGAACTCATCAAACGTTTACATCCTACACCTGCAGTATGTGGTACTCCTCGTAAAACAGCTCAGGATTTTATTTTAGAAAATGAAACCTATAACCGAAATTTTTACACAGGATTTGTCGGTGAAATTCATTCAAAAAATGAATTGGATCTATTTGTAAACCTCAGGTGTGCTCAATTTATGGAGGATAAAGCAGTTATATATGTAGGAGGAGGCATCACAAAAGATAGCAATCCGCTAAATGAGTGGACTGAAACTGTCGAAAAATCCAAAACTCTGGGACAGTTTCTCTAATTCTCTGGTTATTAAAGATTAAAAAAACCGTTACAGAATCTGTAACGGTTTTCTTTGTTTATTGATATTAGAAATCATTATTCCCTTACAATCACAAACTCTGTTCTACGGTTTACTTGATGTTCGCCTTCGGAACATTTCACACCGTCTGAACAACGGTTGAGCAATTGGGTCTCACCATAACCTTTTGGTGTAATACGGCCTGCTGCTATACCTCGAGACACTAAATAATCTTTAGTACTCTTAGCTCTATTCTGTGACAAGGTCACATTATAAGCATGAGATGCTCGGCTATCGGTATGAGAACCTGCTATGATATCAATATCTTTACACTTGTTCATCACTTTTACGATCTTTTCCAACTCTATGGCTGCATCCGGACGTATATAATACTTATCCAAATCAAAATAAATAGTGTTGATATTATCTAAAGCATATTGACAATCATCTAAGCGTTTATTCTCTGCTATCTCGACAGCATTTGGAGATAATTCCAAACCTAAACCTAAATCAAGGCCGGCTTCTTTGGTCGTAGTCACTGTTTCCTCATCAGAAGCATAACGATCCTTGTCTCCGGTAACTCTATATGTCGTTTCACAATCCATCTCCGTAAACCTAAAGGCTGCATCTGAGCCTACAATCACGCTCTCTACTTTATTGTTCCCTTTGTATAAAGTAACCAATGAACCTGGCAACAAAGCACCATTGCTCTTATCTCTTACAGTTCCACTGATAACTTGCATACACTTAGTTACTTTTGGAGAGATTAACTCGTCAAAATAATAGATGTCGTCATCACCCCTACCTCCATCTCGGTTGGATGAAAAATAGCCACTCTTTTTATCAGTATCTATAATAAAAGAAAAATCATCTTTTGAAGAATTAATAGGCGCCGATAAATGTATAGCTCCTCCGGACGCATAAGTCAACGGAAACATATAAACATCTAAACCGCCTAAACCACCTCTGCTATCCGATGAAAAATACAAGTTGTTGTCTTTACTGACATAAGGAAACATCTCTTTACCAGTTGTATTTACTTCACTACCTAAATTCTTAGGGGATCCATAACTACCATCTGCATATATCTCCGATACAAAAATATCTGTACTACCCATACTTCCGGGCATGTCACTAGTAAAATACAACTTCGTCTCATCAGGAGATAAGGCCGGATGGCCTACTGAATAATTGTCATTATTAAAGGGTAATGGCGTAATATTGGTCCAATCGCCATTCTCTCCAATATCGGCCCTAAACATCTTTAAATTATTCCAACCCAAGCTATCCTTACCATAATGATCCATGAAGTAATTATTACGGGTAAAATAAACCGTCTTTAAATCTTTGGTAAATACAGCATTACTCTCATGGTACTTCGTGTTTACTGTATTGGAAAAAGAATCACTGTCAACGATTTCCCCTGACCCGTCTATTACACCTCTATATAACTCCAAATATGGCTGACCATTGGTCCAGTTCTTTTGACTCTTATTAGCCATATGCTTCGACGAAGCATAAATAGCATCACC